>JAPKZR010000231.1 GCA_026393695.1 Actinomycetota bacterium | reverse complement strand
CTATCGCCTCGATAACTGCATGGTCGACGACAACGGCGACATCGTGGCCGTACTCGACTGGGAGATCTGCACGCTGGGCGATCCTCTCGCCGACCTCGGTCTACTGATGGTCTATTGGACCGGCCCCGACGACGAAGGCTCGGCATGGACCGGTTCGTCCACCACCGCACCCGGCTTTTTGAATCGTCAGGATCTCGCCGACCGCTATGCGCAAGTCACCGGCCGCGACCTCTCTCAACTCGACTTCTATGTGGCCTTCGCCTACTGGAAACTGGCGTGCATCCTTGAGGGCGTCTACTCGCGCTACCTCGGTGGCGCGCTGGGCGATCGCGATCCTGAAGAACTGCTTCCGTTCAAGATGCAAGTCGACGGTGCCGCACTCAAAGCCCTAGAAGCGCTCGGACGTTTGGCATGACCAACGCCTATACGTTCGTCGACGGAGTCGCACCCGACGTTCACGATGCAGCACTGGTCGTGATGTTCACCGGTTGGATCGACGCAAGCGGAGCCGCCGGCGCGGCGATGGCCACCCTTGAGACCGAGTGCAACGCGCGCACGATTGCCACCTTCGATAGCGACACGTTCATCGATTATCGCGCGCGGCGCCCAACGATGGAACTGCGCGATGGCGTGAACACCAAACTCACATGGCCCGAGATCGAACTGAAACTCGGACACGATCTCGATGGCAAGGCTGTGCTGTTGCTCTGCGGCCCTGAGCCCGACATGGCCTGGCGTTGTTTCGCTCGCGAGGTCGCCGCGCTTGGCGTCGCACTCGGCGTGCGCCGCATGGTTGCGCTTGGCGCGTATCCGTTTGCTTCGCCGCACACTCGCCCAGCACGCCTGTCGGTCTCGGCCCCATCGGCCGAGCTTGTCGCCTCATTGCATCTCCAAAAGAACTCGGTCGATGTTCCTGCCGGCGTCGCTTCGGTGCTCGAGCACGCCTTTCACGATGCCAGCATCGAGTCGCTTGGACTCTGGGTTCAAGTGCCCCACTACATCGCCACAATGGCCTTTCCGGCCGCCACAGTTTCGTTGCTCACCGGCCTCGGCCAGTACGGCGGCGTCCGAGTCGATGGCGCTGCCCCACGACAAGAGACAGCCATCCAACGCGAGCGACTCGACGAACTCGTGGCCGGCAACGACGACCATCGCGAGATGGTCCGCCAACTCGAGGCCGTGTACGACAGCGTCGAGAACCACCCGTCGAGCGATCGCCAATTCACCGACGCCGAGATTCCAACCGGCGACGAACTCGCAGCCGAACTCGAGCAGTACCTTCGCGACCAAAACGAAGGCTAACCCTCCACGTCAAGTTCCCGCGCCGGCGACGCGGGCGCTACGTTTCCTTCAGCACATCGCACGAGGGGGAAGCACACATGAAAGTTGATGGAGGAATCGGTACAGACCTGCACAAGGTCGCCGAACAAGCCAAGCAAGCCGAAGCCGCTGGCTACTCGGGAGCATGGACCGCTGAAACAAGCCACGATCCGTTTTTTCCCTTGTTGCTCGCCGCAGAGCACACCACCACACTCGAGCTCGGCACGTCGATTGCCGTGGCGTTTGCACGTAGCCCAATGACCCTGGCCAACACCGGCTGGGATTTGCAGAGCTTCTCCAAGGGCCGTTTTGTGATGGGCCTCGGCAGCCAGATCAAGCCGCACATCACCAAGCGCTTCAGCATGGAGTGGAGCCACCCAGCAGCGCGTATGCGCGAGATGGTTCTGGCGATGCGTGCCATCTGGGATTGCTGGCTCAACGGCACCGCACTCAACTTCCGCGGCGAGTTCTACACGCACACGTTGATGACACCCTTCTTCGCCCCTGCCGCCTCAGACATCAGCGCATACGGCGTACCAAAGATCTTCCTCGCAGGCGTTGGCGAATTGATGACCGAAGTTGCTGGCGAAGTGTGTGACGGCTTCATCTGCCACGGCTTCACCACCGAGAAGTACCTGCGCGAGGTCACCATTCCGGCGCTCGCCCGCGGCCGCGCCAAGGCTGGCAAGACCATGGAGGGCTTCGAGATCGTTGGCCCAAGCTTCGTGGTCACCGGCACCGACAAAGCCGAAATGGCCGCTGCCATCGATGGCACCCGGCAGCAGATCGCGTTCTACGGTTCGACACCTGCCTACAAGAATGTGCTCGACATTCACGGATGGGGCGGCTTGCAAGAGCAGCTCAACGCGCTGAGCAAGCAGGGTGGTTGGGTCGAGATGGGCAGCCTCATCACCGACGAAATCCTCAACACGTTTGCGGTGGTGGGCGAACCCGAGCAAATCGCCCCTGAGCTGCACCAGCGTTACGGCGATGTGATTCAGCGCATCAGCTTCTACACGCCCTACAAGACCGATCCAGTGCGTTGGCAACAGGTGATCAACGCAGTGAAGGCGTCGTAACGCCCGCGCTGCTGGGAGCTTGTTGTCAGGCGCCCAAGCCAATGAGCCAGCGACGAACGTTGTCGCCCAGCGCCGAGATGTCGTAGCCGCCCTCTTGCAGCACAACTGTGGGAAGGCCAAGCTCGGCGACCATCGCACCGCACCGCTCGAACCCATCGGTTGTTATCGAGAGGTCGCAGATCGGGTCGGTGATAAACGTGTCGAGTCCGAGCGACACGATCACCAAGCCTGAACCGAACGATGCAATTGCATCGCAGGCTCGCTGGAGCGCAGCGATGTACGCGTCGTCTTCGGTGCGCGCTGCGAGCGGAACGTTGATGTTTGATCCCGCTCCCCTGCCTGCGCCCGTTTCGTCGGCATAGCCAACGGTGTACGGATACGCGCGGACCGGATCGCCGTGCAGCGATACGTACTGCACATCGTCGCGCGCATAAAAAATCTCCTGCGTGCCGTTGCCATGGTGGTAATCGACATCGAGCACCGTGACCTTTGTGCCCGTGGTTGTGGCTACATGATGCGCGGCGATCGCTGCATTGTTGAAGAAGCAGTAACCGCCATACAGCGAACTCGTTGCGTGATGCCCTGGCGGACGGCACAGCCCATATGCCGACGATGCACCATCGAGCACAATCTGCGTAGCGCTCATCGCCGTATCTACCGCAGCGAGCGCCGCCGTGTAGGTGCCGTGAGTAATGGGCGTGGTGGTCTCAAAGCACCACCAACCAAGTCGACCATTCACCGACTCGGGCTCGCGCCCGGGCGCCATTCCGTTGCGCAGCGCTGGCCGATAAAAGACATCGGGCGCGACATCGGCGGTAGGGCCACAGGCGATCTGGTATTCGTCCCATGCGGTAGAGAGAAACCGAAGCAAGCCCGGGTCGTGCACAGCCTCAATAGGGGCGGCACCCCACGATGACGGCGACACGAGATCGAAGCGCGAGTCGGCCTGTAGCGCAGCGTGGATCGCCTCGCCCCGACCGATGTGCTCCCATGGCGCCATCACCTGAGATTGTTCGATGCTGCTCTTGGGATCATGCAGCAGATGGGCGGGCGTGTAGACGACCTTCATGTGCACATCGTTGCAGAAACCAAGTCACCACGCGCATCCAATGGAGCGAGGTTTACTGCTCGAAGAGTTCGAGTTCTTCGTTGAGATACAACTCGCGACACTTCGCCCGCTGCAGTTTGCCCGATGAGGTCTTGGGCAACGTGCCCGCCTTCACCAGCATGATGTCGCGTGGCGGCAGGCCGCACACCTCGATGGTGCGATGGTGAATGGCAGCCCGCACAGCGGCGGTGTCTTCGGTGCGAACTTCGGCAACGACAACAACAGTCTCTTTGCCCTTGTAGCCCTCGACGCCGAACGCAATGACGTTGCCAGCGCGCACACCCTCGAGTGGCCCAACGGCTCGCTCGATGTCTTCGGGGAATACGTTGCGCCCACCAACGATGATGACGTCTTTGATGCGACCACACAACACCAGTTCGTTGTCGAGCATGTAACCGAGGTCGCCAGTGCAGAGCCACCCATCGACGAACATCGCCGCGGTTGCATCTGGGCGCTTGTAGTAACCCGGCGTGACCGAGGTACCGCGAAGCAGTAACTCACCAACATGACGTTCGGGAAGTTCTTCACGCGTATCGACATGCACGATGCGCATCTCAAGTCCGGGGACCGGACGGCCCAACAGCGGGAGGCGACGCACCGAGTCGGCTTCGGTGTCGTCGGTAATGTCGAGTGGCTTGGCCACGCGATCTCGTTCGAGGATCACTCGGTCGACGTCGTCGGTGCGTAAGCCGCGGTGCCGTGGAGGGAATGCTCCCCCGATAGCCACCTCAGCCATGCCGAAGGCGGGGAAGACGCCACCGGGCTTGAACCCGAAACGACCCGCCTCAACAACAAACGCCTCGACGGCCGACGGATCGACGGGCTCAGCACCGCTGAGCGCGAGGGTGAGCTGCGAGAGGTCGAGATCCTTCATGCGCTTCAGAGCACGGGTGGCGAGCACCCAAGAGAAGTTTGGACCCGCCGTGGCAGTGCCACCATGATCGCTGATCCACTGCATCCAGTTCCCCGGGTGGGCCATGAAATCTTGAGGTGCCGCTTGAACAAGCTGGCATCCGTTGGTCATCGGAATCGAGAGAAATCCGACCAATCCCATGTCGTGATAGAGCGGCAGCCACGACACCATGACCTCGTCGGGACCAAGCTGCGCCGCAGCGCACGAAGCATCGATATTCGCAGTGAGTACCCGATCGGGGATCATCACGCCTTTAGGTTCGCTGGTGGAGCCACTGGTGTATTGCAGGATCACCAAGCGCTCTGGATCGTTGGCAGGAATCTCAAGCCGCTCGCCCGATGGATTACCCGGACGCGGCATGACTGCTGCCATTGG
>JAPKZR010000176.1 GCA_026393695.1 Actinomycetota bacterium | reverse complement strand
GAAACCCGCAATACCATTTGGTGCGAGGTGATGGACGAAGTGTTGAATCCATGCGTAGTTTCCATTTCCAGCAGGTGGAGTGCCGTATTTCCAGCGTGGATCATCGCGCAGTGCGTCTGAGTACCAGTCGCTCACGTTGAACGGCGGGTTTGCGATGACAAAGTCTGCGCGTAAGTCGGGGTGAAGGTCACGATGGAACGAGTCATCAGCGCGATCGCCAAGGTTTGCTTCGATTCCACGAATTGCGAGGTTCATTTTTGCAAGGCGCCATGTTGCTGCAGTGAATTCTTGGCCATACACGCTGATGTCGTTTCGCTTACCGCCATGCGCGGTGACGAAGTTTGCTGATTGCACAAACATTCCACCGCTGCCGCAGCTGGGGTCATACACACGACCCTTGTATGGCTCGAGCATGTCTACTAACAGACCGACAACTGAACGTGGCGTGTAGTACTCGCCTGCTCGTTTGCCTTCGCTCGATGCGAACTGTCCGAGGAAGTACTCATACACGCGGCCAAGTACATCGTCTGCACCATGATCGACGCTCGTGAAACCGATGGATCCGATTTGGTCAAGGAGTTCGCCGAGTAGTCGTTTGTCGATTTCTGCTCGTGCGTACTGTTTCGGCAGCACGCCTTTGAGCACCGGGTTCTCAGCTTCAATGAGATCCATTGCACTGTCGATGAGCACACCAATTTCTGGTTGCTTGGCGCGATCTTGGAGGTAGTCCCAGCGAGCGTTCATCGGAACCCAGAACACGTTGTTCGAGGTGTATTCGTTGCGGTCTTCGATGATGCTGTCGCGACGGTCTGCTTTGGGGACGTAGTAGTCGGAGTTTTTGGGATCGGCGGTGGCTGCTTCGAGGAACTTGCGGCGTTCGGTGAAGGCGTCTGAAACGTACTTCAGGAAGACGAGGCCAAGAACGACGTGTTTGTACTCAGACGCTTCGAGGTTGCCGCGTAGTTTGTCGGCGGCGTCCCAAAGGGTCTGTTCAAGGGTCTTGGTCGGCTTGGCCGCTGCCTTCTTCTTTACTGCCATGTAATGTGCTCTCCTCGGGTCCCAAGCCAGTGTCGGCCCGCGCACGTTACACACCTTCAGCGATGCGCCGTCACCTGGCACTACAATTGGCGTAGCCGCTCGGCACCTCTCCGCTCACCCGACCAAGGTCAGCTCCCGCTCGCGACAGCCGAGTGGAAGCCCCAGAGCGGTCTGCTAGCAGTTCCAGTTCGCGTGCATGGGTTTTCGTTGTCGGCACTCTCGCCGCCGTATGGCTAGCGATTCTGCCCGCAAGAAAGCCCTGTCCCGCCCAAAAGCCGGGAGACCCCAAACACCATTCACGATGAACAAACCCCGAATGGTCGAAATGAGTGCCGAGGAGTACGACCGAGCGACGAGTCTCCTCGCGAATGCCTTACGTGCATCTTCAGATGCGGCCGACCGACCTGTCGACGTCACCGCCTAAAATACGAAACCCGTAACTCCAGTCCACCCCAGGAGGGTTGATGACCGAGGTTCAGTTCCCGCGACGTTCTGGTCGCCGCAAACCAACAGCTGCCCGTACCGGCGTTGATCGCGAAACGGTGAGGGTGGCGATCTACACGCGCATCTCAACCGACGAGAGCAATCAGACGTACTCGCTCGAGGCGCAACGAAAGTACCTCGAACAGTTCGTTGGCTCGCAGGCCACATGGGTGCAAACACATTTCTTCACCGATCAATTCACGGGTACGACTCTGAACCGCCCAGGGCTGCGTGCTGCGCTCCAGGCCGCTAAGGATGGCGAGTATGACGTGCTGCTCGCGTATCGCGTGGACCGCTTCGGTAGGAAGCAGCGTCTGCTTCTCGAGCTTGTCTCCACGCTCGAGTCCTGCGGTGTTGCTATCCGTTCAGCCACCGAGGTTTTTGACACATCGAACGCGATGGGTCGCATGACGATGGGGCTGCTCGGCACCTTCGCCGAGTTCGAACGAGACTCACTCGTCGACCGAATCATCCAAGGCAACTCCGAGAAAGCATCTCGAGGCGCGTGGGTGGGCGGCAAACCACCCTATGGCTACCGAGTCGGGCCGGATAAGGCAACGCTGATCCAAGAGCCTGTGGAAGCGATCGTGGTGAAGCGCATCTTCAGCGATTATCTCGTTAGCCGGTCTGGGGCGATGGCGATCACGCTGGAAATGAATAGTGAAGGTCTTCGCACTGCATCAGGACGGCATTGGTCGGCGAAGGCCGTACTCGACATTCTGCGAAGGCCGACGTACGCGGGCTACATCGTTCATCACGACGAGGTGTACGAGGGTCGCTTCGTGCCCATTGTCGACCGAGAGACGTTCGAAGCAGCGCAGAGACTTCTTGACGAACGAGGGGAAGTTTCACGTCGTCGAGTGTCAGACAGTGATTTTCTGCTGACTGGTCTCGTGAAATGCACAGCGTGTTCCGGCTCTTATGCCGGCTCAAGCGCTCATTCGAAATCGGGTATCTACCGCTACTACCAGTGCATGACTCGGACCCAGTCCGGCGCAGCGGCATGTATGAGTAAACGAGTTCGCGCGGATGCTCTCGAAACAGCCGTAGTAGAGCTCGTTGTTGAGACATACGGCCGCTACGACATCTTCGAGAAAGCAGCCGCCGAGGCTGCAGTGCAGGGAGACTACGCAAAGGCCGAGGCGCGAGCGCAGCTACCATCGGTGCTCGCCGCTATCGAGAAGGCCACGGCAGCTCTGCAGCGCTATCAGATGGCGTTCGAAGACGGCTCGCTCGAAGTCGGAGTGTTCAAAACTCGACTCGCGGACCTGCGAAACCAGCTCGCTGAGCTCGAGGCACAAAAACTCTCGCGACATAGAGCGATCTCAGCGAATCCTCTAGCGGCTCTGGCCCCAGACTCGTTGGAGAAGACTCGAAAAAGAGTCAAGCGCCTCCTGTCTGCTAAGCCGACTCAGCGCAGCAAGGCGTTTCTCGCTCAGATAGTCGACCACATTGACCTCGGCCCAGACAGAACCGCCACTCCAGTGTTACGGCTCCCGAGCGCCGAAGACGCCCCCTCGAAAGGGGGCGTCCGGACACTTGTTCGCGTTAACGAACAAGGGGTGGAGCTGAGGGGAATCGAACCCTTTCTACTAGTGGTGGACCGGTATTTCTACTAGTCCCCCAGTGTGGAGCTGGGGGGAATCGAACCCCCGTCCATCAGCCGTTGAACGCCCGTGATACGACCATTCCCGCTATATCGCTATCGCAGCAACACCGGCGGGTCGGCTGGCCAACACCCGAAAGTGGTGGCCCGCGAATCGTCTTTCCGAATCGTCAGCAGACTTTCCTGCAGTCAGCGTTCTTTCTCGCCGTCATCCCCCGCTTCTGTTGCCGGGCTGCGGTGGATCGGCCCCGTGCGACATTTCTGCTCACGATTACTCTTCACTCACCTAAAAATTAGGCGGTGAGAGTGAACTGCTCGTTGGCAATTCTTGTTTGTGCCCCGTTTTACGAGTCTGAGCAACTCGGGTCGCATGACCGAACTGCGACACTGACGTCGAAACCTGTCAGCCCCGTATGTTTGGTGCACCGCTTGGTGCTCGGCCAGTGTAGCCACCGAATTGGGTATCGGAGTTCGCGGCCGCGCCGGGCGATTTTCAGTCCATACCTTTGCGCTGGCGTCCGAGCGCCCGCTGCATTTCGCGCTGGGTGTCTTTCTCGGCCAGAGCGTTGCGCTTGTCGCCTTTTCGTCGGCCTTGGGCAAGCGCAAGTTCAACCTTTACGCGGCCTTCTTTGAAGTAAAAGCTGAGCGGCACCAAGCTCAGTCGCTCTTGGGCGATGCGCGCCGCCAGCTTGGTGATCTCGTTCGACTTCACCAGCAACTTGCGGGCCCGGTCGGGGTCATGAGCGCCTACGCCATGTGCAAACGCGTACGGCGGGATGTGTACGCCGTCGAGCCAGAGTTCGCCATTGACCACGCGCGCATACGCATCGGCAATCTGCAGGTGACCAAGGCGCAGCACTTTGACCTCGCTGCCTTGCAGCACAATGCCCGCCTCGAACGTGTCGAGCACGTTGTAATCGAAGCGCGCCTTGCGATTGCTGGCGATGATCTTGATGCCGTCAGTAGCCATGGTGGGTCAGTGGTGAATCCGCAAAAGTAGCTCGTGGTTCGAACGGGTCGAATGTGAGGAAGGGGCAAGCGTACCGCTAGCGTTCGCCACGATGTTGGCTGTTTCTCACTCCGCCTTTGCAGGGATGATCGCGCAGGCATACGACTGCTATCCCGAAGAGGCCTGCGGGCTCTTGATCGGCCGGCCCGGTAGCAACAATGTGGTTCGTTTCGTGGCCTGCGCCAACACCACGCAGTCGGGCAAGGTGTACACCATCGAGCCCAAAGCAATGTTGCGAGCCGAGCGTGAGGCCGAGGCCGAGGGCATGGAAATCATCGGCGTCATGCACAGCCACACGCACACCGAGCCGTATCCCAGCCAGACCGATGTGAACCAAGCGGTTGACCCGTTGTGGCATTACATCATCGTGAGTCTCAAGCGTGAGGCGCCCGAGGTGCGCAGCTACCTGCTCGCACATGGCACAATCGTGGAAGAAGCGATCGCAGTCTCGTGATCTTCGGCGCTGACAGAGAGGCAACCATGGCAACGGTCATCTATGACACAGAGCATGTAGACGTCAAGGCCGAACTCTCGTCGCGTTGGCTGATGACCCCCGAGGCGGTCGAGTCGCTCACCGGTTGGAAGCTCAAGCCCGAAGGCTTTTGTCGCGGCGATGTGTGCTCGCCCATTTTCAACCCCGACAAGGTGTTGTCGTACGGCATGGTCGATCTGCAAGAAGCGGCGCCACTGCTGGGCTTGCTCGCTGTCACCGATCCGAGCCGTGGTGTGGCCGCGCTCACTGCTTCTGCACACGAGCGCGCCGACGACATGGCCTCGCTGAAGGCCCCCGATTTCACACTCGAGAGCCTCTCCGGCGATCCAGTGAGCTTGCACGATTTCAACCGACGAAAGGTTCTGCTGCTGGCCTGGTCCAGTTGGTGAGGCTGTCGTTATGAGTTGCCCGTGTGGCAACAACTTCAGGAAGAACTCGGCCCCGAGGGCCTGTCGATCATCGCGGTCGCAATCGATAGCGATGTCGATGCAATCCGCGAGTGGGCGGCTCACGCTCCCAATCTGACCGTGCTCATCGACCGCGATTACATCGTGGCCGAGCGCTACGGCATCGTGAACGTGCCGGCATCGGTGTGGATCGACGAGCAGGGTCACATCGTGCGTCCTGCCGACACGGCTATGGGTGACGATCGGTTCCGTGCGTTTGCGCACATCGATTCGGGAGTTCATCACGAGCTGCTGCGGGCATGGGTGCTGCGCGGCGAGCGCGATCTCACCGACAGCCAAGTCGTCGAGAACATGGAGCGCCCAACTCGCGAGCTGCAACTGGCTCGCTTGCATCGCCGCATTGCGGTGGCGCTGCACGACCGTGGCGATACGCCAGGCACCAACACCCATCTCGCCGCCGCCGAGGCATTGGCACCATACGACTGGGTGATCCGCCGCGGCAGCATGCCGATGCGCAACATCGATCCGTTCGGCGCCGAGTTCTTCGAGTTCGTCGAAGAGTGGCAAGAAGCGGGTAGCCCCGGCTTCAGACTGCGCACTGGCCGCGAGGATTAGCCCGATGGTCAGGCGACACGTCGTCTCCTCGGTGAGTTGATCGAGCGGTCTATTGATACAATCCTGACCAATTGCATCGGGATTTAGCGGAGGACGCCGTGCTGCCATACGGAAATGTGATCGACCTCATTGGCAACACGCCCATGGTCGATGTCAGCGCGCTGTCGCCGAATCCCAACGTGCGCATCGTGGCCAAGCTCGAAAGCCAAAATCCGTTTGGCTCGGTCAAAGACCGCATCGCCAAGAGCATGATCGAGCAGGCCGAAAAAGATGGCACCTTGGTGCCTGGCCAGACCATCATCGAGCCGTCGTCGGGCAACACGGGCATTGCGCTGGCGGCCATTGCTGGCATGAAGGGCTATCCGATCAAGATCTTGATGCCCGAGAGCGTGAGCATCGAGCGTCGCCAGATGCTCGAGGTGTTTGGTGCCGAACTGATCCTCACTCCTGGCGAAGAGGGCAGCAACGGTGCAGTGCGTCGGGCTCAAGAAATGGCGGCCGCGAATCCGCAGTGGTGCTTCATGTACCAGTACGCCAACGACGCCAACCCTCGTGCGCACTACGAGGGCACCGGCCCCGAGATCTGGCGTGACCTTCCTGAGATCACTCACTTTGTTGCCGGCCTCGGCACCAGTGGCACGCTGATGGGCACGGGTCGCTTCCTCAAAGAGCAGAACCCCAACATCAAGCTCATCGCGATCGAGCCGCCATTGGGCGAGCGTGTCGAGGGCCTGCGCAATCTTGAAGACGGTTACATCCCGCCGGTATTCGAGAACTGGCATGGCTTCGAACTGCTCGACCGCAAGCGCGTTGTGCGCCCTCGCGAGAGCATCGAATGGACCCGCCGTCTGGTGAGCGAGTGCGGCATTTTTGCTGGCATCTCAGCGGGCGCAGCGATGGCCGGCGCAGCCAAAGTTGCTGGCGAAATCGAAAGCGGCGTCATCGCGTTCATCGTGTGCGACGGCGGTTGGAAGTACCTGTCTACCGGCGCCTACACCGACGATCTCGACGCTGCCGAGGCCAAGGCCGAATCGATTATCTACTTCTAGATGGCGCTGTGTGACCCGACGCTGTGTGATTCGAAGGTGTGTTGCAGAAATCGCGACATCGCCCGAACGGTGTGAACTGATCTGCGGGTAACCATCAGATCAAACGCGTGCTGCGCATAGGGAACTTCGGCATAGCCAACAACATTGTCCGATGCTTCGCGGAGTGCTGCGACAAAGGCGTGCGTGTCTTCTTTCCAGACCAACGTGTCTTGCGCGCCCTGCACCACAAAAAATGGTGGAGCATGCACATGAACTTGCGACAGGGGAGACGCCGCGTGCCATGCGTCGGGATCGTCGGTTGGGCTGCGCTTCATCACCACTTTGGTCAGCATCGGTTCGAGTCGGCCCTTATGCAGACCTGAGCGATCGAGAAAGTCGAACACGCCATAGACCGGCACGCACGCATCGACATGGGTGTCTACCGATTCGAACCCCGGCTGGAACGCAGGGTTGTTGGCGGTGAGACCAACGAGCGCGGCAAGGTGACCTCCGGCTGAGCCTCCGGTAACGGCGAGGAACGTTGGGTCGCCACCGAATTCGTGGGCGTGTTCGCGGATCCACGCGAGAGCGCGCTTGGCGTCGATGAGGTGATCGGGAAACGTGGCCTTAGGGCTGAGCCGATAGTTGATGGCAACGCACACCCATCCGTGCCGAGCGAGGTGACGCATGAGCGGTTGACCCTGTTGACGCTTGTCGCCAATGACCCAGGCGCCGCCATGAATCTGCAGCAACACGGGGCAACCAGCGCGGGCGTTGGCCGGCGCGAAGACATCGAGTCGGTGGCGCTTGTGGTCGCCGTATGCGATGTCGCGAGTGATGCGGATGCCGCGAGCGCTGGGTACGAACGGCTGCAGTAACGAGCGCAGCGGCACTGGCTCTGCAGCCACTGATGGTTCGCTGTCGCCGAGGATGCTTCGCAGCGCAGCGTCGAGCGGTGCTGCCGCGTAGCGATGCCGATGCAGCAGCAGCGCCAGGCCGAGCCATGACAACACCATCAGCCCAACGCCAACTTGGCCGATGGTTGTGTGAGCGGCCCCAAATGAGACGAGCACGGCAGTGGTGATGACCTGTGCGACGAGATGCAGCATCGCGAGATCGCCAGCGATCCACGCAATGAAGAACGTGATCGGTATCGCGAAATACGGGTGGCGTGGGCTTGCGATGCCGAGCAACGTGGCCGCCAGCGCGAGAGCACCACAGATGAACAGAACTAATGACAAAAGACCCTGCCCCTAAATCGGTGGTCGGCGTAACTTGCAACAAAGAAGGTCGCCGAGAGCGACGTGATCAGTCGGGACGATGTCGCATGCAACGAATGTCGAGTCAAGACGCAGCCTTTCTGTACGGCGAAACCGCAGCATGGCACATGCATGTGGCGTCGCTGGCAATTGTCGATCCGGCAACCAGTGGCGGACGGTTCAGCCGCGAGCGAGTTCGCGAGCTCACCCTAGAACGTCTGCCGCATATGCCTCAGTTCCGTTGGCAACTCGTTGATGTGCCGTTCGGCGTCGACCTGCCTGGGTGGATTGAGGGCCCGCCGATTGACCCCGACTATCACATCAGAATGGTTGACCTGCCCGCACCCGGTGATGACGAAACACTGTCGAATTTCGTCGGTGAACTGGTGGCCACAAAGCTCGATCGATCGCGTCCGTTGTGGGAGATCTATCTCATCAACGGCCTCGAAGGTGGGCGAGTGGCTGTGCTCACCAAAGTGCATCACGCGCTCATCGATGGCATCTCTGGCGCGGGTCTCAGCGAGGTGCTGATGGACATCACTCAAGAGCCGCGTGAAGCTCCAACTGATGGTCGCCTCATGCTCGATAACGTTCGGCCATCGCCCGCCGAGTTGTTCGGAACGGGCCTCATCCGCACAGCGGTAGAGACGCCACTGCGGTTTGCTCGCTTCGGTGCGCAGGCGGTGATGCAAGGCGTGGCCGCGGTGCGCAATCTGCTGTCGATATCGCCCGCGGCTATTCCGTACACCGCGCCGAGAACGCACCTCACCGGTGAGTTCACAGCGCGACGAAAGCTGGGCAGAGTCACGCTCGACATGAACCGCTTGGCCGCAGTGCGAGCGGCGTTTGGCGTCACGATGAACGACTTGGTACTTGCGCTGAGCGCCGGAGCGTTGCGCAGCTATCTCGCCGAGACCGACGACCTGCCTGAGCACCCACTCATTGTGCAGTGCCCGGTGTCGTTACGGAAGGCCGACGACAAAGACAGTGTCGGCAGCAAAGTGGGTTCGATGTTTGTGCAACTTGCCACTGATGTCGACGACCCGATTGATCGTCTCGAGGCCATTGCGGCGAGCGCCACAACGGGCAAAAAGTTGCAGCGCGAGTTTGGTGAGCATCACCTCATCGGCGTTACCGAGACGGCGCCGCCAGGCCTCATCGGCTTGCTCGCTCGGGTGTATACAGCGATGCACCTCGACCGTGTTCCGGCGCCCGTGAACCTTGTGATCTCGAACGTGCCCGGGCCTCGGCTGCAGCTGTATGTGGCTGGTGCTGAGGTTGAGCAGATGCTTCCGATGGGTCCGCTGCTGCTGGGCATGGGACTAAACATCACGGCGTTCAGCCACAACTGTCAGATGGATGTGAGCGTGTTCTCGTGTCCCGATCTGGTGGCCGACCCGCAACACATTGCTGATGGTCTGCTCGAAGCGCTGATCGAGCTTGAGGGGTCGCTGGCCATCGCCTGAGATCGCAGTGCGGTCTCGTCAGTCGACGCTGTGGGCCGGGTTGGGCCAGTGACCCAACGCCTTGGCTTCGATTCGGCGTTGTACGTCGAGGCAACTCTCAGTCACCTTGCGGCCGAAGTCGGGGTTCATACACGCCACGTGCCCGTCGGCGATCAGGTTGATGTGCGAGTACGGAATGGTGGCCGCCATGCGGAACTGCGCCGTTGGCTCAATCGCCGAATCTTGGGTGGTGACCAACACCGATGTGGGCACATCTACTTGGTGCAACCAGTCACGCGAGCTGTAGGTGGCAAGCGATTGGCCGGCCTCGAGCAGCATGCGCAGATTGTGTTTGCTCATCTCGCGTCTCGCCCAATCGACCAGCACCGGATCGCGCTCGCTTGGTCGCATATTGAGTAACCGTCGGGCCAACGCGGCCGGCACAAAACTGGCCAACGAACCGAGCCGCGTAGTGCCCGCCAAAATCTGAGCCAACGCTGCGAACGCGTAACGCTCGCGGTTGCCGGCAACGAACTCGGCGCCGGTGGCGCACAGCACCAATCCGCTTACCGATTCGCGGTGGTCGCGCCACATCAACTGCGCCACTGGTCCACCGAGCGAGTAACCAACCACAATCGCTGGACCCGCATCGAGGCGACGCAAGGTTTCGGCCACGTCGGTGGCGCAGTCGGCCAAGCGGAAACGACGGTGCGATCGAATGCCGCGCCCGTGGCCGCGCAGATCGGGGGCGATCACTCTGAAGTGTTCACTCAGCGGTTCGAACGCTTGAAACCAGTTGAGCGCTGCCGTGGCCGACCATCCGTGCAACAGCACCACGGTTGGAGCGCCGGGCGGACCTTTGATGGTTCGCGCAAACGTGGTGCCGCGCTTGTGCAACACGATTCGTGTGCCATGGGGAATGTGCGACGCGGGATCCGATGCCGAGGCGCGCCGCTTGGGCGACGGGGCCTCAGTCGCCGAAGTTGTGGTCATACATCCACCCTCTCGTCGGTCACCATACGCCCACAAATGCCAAAGCGAGAAGGGCCAAATGGCCCTTCTCGCTTTGACGGGAAACCGGGTTGCCCGTGAGGGCGATGAACTACTTCGCGGGCCAGATGACCTTGCCGGCTCCGTCGTAGATCGAGGTGAGCACCGAAGTATTGAAGCGCTTCGAGATGTCGGGGGCGGTGCCGCCGAACAAGCCGATCGCCGCATAGGCATCAACTTCGTTCTGCAGGCCGGCAGCGTCGGCGAGGCCGACTGGGCTACCCGCAGGCGTTGAATCGGTGACCAACTTGGCTTCGGTGGCCCAGCGGAAAGCTTCGCCCTCGGGGGACAAGAAGTTGGGGTTGCCGTTGCTGTCGATGAGCGCGAGTGCAGTCTTCGACGCCGCTGCAGGGTCGGCGATGGCGTCGGCGAGGCCGAGCATGGTGGCTCGCATGAAGTCCTCAACAGCCGTTGGGTGGTCCTTCAAGAACGTGCCGTTGGTGTAGATGATGCCGAAGCTGCCAGGGATGCTGTCGGCTGCAGGATCGAACAACGTGTACTTGATGCCAGCGGCATCGAGCTGTCCAACTTCGTTGCTCTTGTAGCCAGGGAAACCAACGATGTTTGGCAGGGCGATGTGCACGAGTGGGTCGAAACCATCCACTGGCACGGTCTGATAATCGGTGCCCTCAACAAGGCCGGCCTTGGCGAGCATTGCCTGCACGCTTGGTGTGATCTTGCCCTTCACGCCGATGGTCGAGCCCTTGAGGTCGCTGAGCTGAGTGGCCTTGCCATCTTTCACGATGAGGGCGTCGATGCCGGTGTGGCCTTCGACGGCCAGCGCAACGACATCGGCATCGGCATTGTCGGTGGCGAACGAAACGACTTCGCTGAACGAGCCGCCGCTGCTGAACTGGGCTTCGTTGCCAGCAACGAGCGGGTAGTTGGCGGTAGAGAAGCTGGCCTTGAGCTCAACATCGAGGCACATTGCATCGAAGTAGCCCTTGTCTTTGGCCACGATGACTTCGACGATGCTGGCTGCGGCGGCGAAGTCGAAGCTCGACAGGTAGGTGATCTTGCCGGCTGCCTTGTTGGCCTCGCAGCGCGCTGCGGGGAACGGTGCGTCGGCAGTGACCGGGGCGCCGTCGGCTGCGACGGTATCGGCTGTGGTGCTGTCGGTTTGCGTGGTCGCCACGGTCGTGCCGTCGGTGGAGGTAGGAGTGTCGTTCGAGTCGCTACCGCACGAAACGGCTATGACGGACAGGGCAACGGTGATGGCTGCAATGCGCTTGAGGTTCATGGAAGGTAACCCTAACAGTGGGAAGTAATGGATCGCATTACTTTGCGTTCGATGGAGGACTGTGACGCTGGTCACATCATTACGAGATCAGTCGCGCTCGGCCAACGTCTCGAATAACGCCAGCACGTTGGCGGCGCCGATGCCGACGCGGTGGCCAGTGCGCGAGATGAAACCAAGCTGCACGCCCAAGTCGGGGTCGCGCAGCGTGAAGAACTGTTCGTGGCCGTTGGCGTCGACAAC
>JAPKZR010000340.1 GCA_026393695.1 Actinomycetota bacterium | reverse complement strand
GGCGATGGAGCACTCGTGCAAGAACACCACATGGTCGGCCAGCGCAATGGTGCTTGGACGCGATGCCACCATGAGCACCGTCGTGTCGCTCAGCGCTGAACGAAGGTTGGCAACGACCCGGGCCTCTGTGGATGGATCGAGTGCAGAGGTGGTGTCATCGAGCAGCAACAACGCCGGCTTGCGGACCAGTGCACGGGCGAGCGCAACCCGCTGACGTTGACCGCCGCTGAGGCTGACCCCACGTTCGCCAACCTGGGTGTCGAGTCCCTTGGGCAGTTCGGCCACAAACTCACGACCCTCGGCACAGTCGAGCGCCGCCCAAATCTGCTCGTCGCTAAACACTGACCCAAACGCAATGTTCTCGCGCAAGGTATCGCCGAGCAAGAAGGCCTCTTGCAACACGATCGATCGCTCGCCAGTCGCCACGGCCACCGAGCCGGAGGACGTACTGAGCAATCCAGCGGCGAGCCGAAGCATTGTGGTTTTTCCGCCACCGGTAGTTCCCACAACCGCAACCGTGCTGCCCCGGGGAACATCGAGCGAGACATCTGCAAGCACGGGTCGATCCGCTTCGAACGAATACGACACATGCCGAAACGACACGCCAAGATCGGCCGGAGCAGCAGCCAGCGTGTCGGCGGGGTCGGGAAGGAGCGCCTCATCGAGCACTTCGCGCAACCGGCCCCAACCCGCCAGCGAATGCGGCAGCGCCGACAGCGCAAAGCCAATGAGACGCAGCGGGAACACAAGCAACGTGAACATGTAGATCATGCTCGCCAATTCGCCCACCGTGAGATCGCCAGAGCGGATGCGGTAGGCGCCAAGCACGATGAGGCCCACATTGGCGAGTGCCGGCACAGCGTTGAGCGCCGAGTCGAAGCTGGCGCGCACCAGCACGGCCGATGTGCGCGCACCCCGCAGGTCGGCCGCGATCGATGCGAGCCGTTCGGTCTCGCGTGCCTCAGCGCCGAACGCCTTGACGACGTGAACGCCTTCGAAGCTTTCATGCACAGCCGCAGACAACCGACCGAGATGATCTTGGGCTGCGGTGTAGTGCCGATCGACTCGATGTTGATACGAAAGGTTGAGTGCGATCAATATCGGAAACACCGCGATCGAGAACAGCCCAAGCGGCACATCGATATAGACCAGCCACGCGGCCGAAACGGCGACGAGTAGCACCACACTGCTGGCGTAGGGCAATGGCGAGATGACGTCGACAGCGGCATCGACATCGACACCCGCGCGCGCCGCGAGTTCGCCTGAGGCGCGCTGCTGATGCCATGACACGGGCTGGGCAACGAGTCGATCGATGATGTCACCGCTGAGGGTTTCAGCGATGCGCCATCGAGTGACACCAGCCATGCCGCGGCGAACGACTACGGCCACTGCGCGCACCATGCCAGTGCCGATGATGAAAGCCAACCCCACCAACACCGTGCTGGCGGCTACATGGCCCGATCGGAATCGCGGGTCGATGACGTGATCGATGATCCAACGCAGAACCACTGATGAAGCAACGGTGCACAACGCAAACACGCCAGCAGCCGACACCGCGATGATGAACGGCTTGGGGTGTATGCGAACAAGACTGCGAACGAGGCGGCCGGCTGCGCGCCAACGCTCGACCCGCGGACGCGGCAAAGCGGTGCGAACGGCTGTCATGGCCCTCTTTCTAGCTGCTGAGGCGACGGCTTGGCCACCAAATGGCCGTGAACGCGACTCAGGCCGTAACGTACCGGTTGTGAACAACCTCAATGTTGCGCTCTTATTTACCCGCGTGTACTTCGGCCTCGCTTTTGCCTATCACGGCTACAACAAGTGCTTCGGGCCAAGCGGACTCAAAGGAACTACCGGTTGGTTCGCCAGCCTTGGCCTCAAGTGGCCGCACTGGCAGGCCCGCATCGCCGCCACCACCGAAATCAGCTGCGGCATCATGCTTGCCGTCGGTCTGGCCACGCCCTTTGCTGCGAGCGGCATGATCGCAACCATGATCGTGGCCATTGTGCTCACCCATTGGAAGGTCGGCTTCTTCATCTTCAAAAAGGGTGAGGGCTGGGAGTACTGCGCGTCGATCGCTGTGACCGCGTTGGCCATCGCCACCATTGGCTCAGGCAAGTACTCAATCGACCATCTGCTACACAAAGACGTACAGAACTGGACCGGTCTGGCAATCGCACTGGTGCTCGGCATCGGCGGCGCCGTGCTGCAGCTCGCCGTGAGCCGTGAGAAGTCCTGAGCAATGACCGACGATTCGCAAACAGCAAGCACCAAGCAGAAGTTGCGCACGTCGCAGATCCTGGCGCGCGCTGCAGTCATCGTGTCGGTGCTGTTCATTATCGGCATGTGGGTCTATGCGTATGGCTTCGCCACTCGTCAGGCCGGGGCCAAGATCAGCGATGTCGAGTGGACCAAGCGCGCTGAGAAGATCTGTGTTCAGCGCAACGGTCTCCTCGAAAACAACGCCGAGGCAGTACGTCAGATCACCGATGGCAGCCCACAAGCCGTGGGAAGGGGTGTGGCCGCAGCCACCGACATCATCGAACTCGCTCAGAACAAGATCATGGAAGAGTTGCCCACGCTTGAGCTTGACCTCGAGTTGGTCAACAAGTTCGACGAGTTGTACCGCGTGTACATCTCCGATCGTCGAGCTACCGAGATCAAGCTTGCGAGTGGCGAAGAGGCTGAGCTCAACGAGACCATGCTCAGCGGCTCGCCGGTTTCTGCAACCATCGCCGACTTCGCCAGGCGCCGACTTCACCAGGCCCAACCTGATGAACAGTTGCTCAGTACAAACCCAGTACTGAGCACTCAGTCCACTGCGTGCCAGCCACGCTCTTCGGTCCACCGTTTCACCACGCGAGCCGGGCTGCCCACAACAACGCTGTAGTCGGGAATCTCGCCAGCGGGCACCACTGAGTTCGCGCCCACAACAACGTGTTTACCGATGCGGGCACCAGGCAGCACGACCACGCCGTAGCCAAGCCACGAACCGTCGCCGATGGTGACCGATCGCTCTGGCATCGACTGTTGCGAAATGGGCCGGGTGATGTCGCGGTAGTCGTGGTTCTGATCGGTGATGTACACGTGGTGGCCGGTCCACACATCGTTTCCGATGACGATCTCGAAGTGGCCCACGATGCCGCTGCCCTTGCCGATGAGACAACGGTCGCCGATCTTCACCACCGGATCACTAATGCACGCCTGCCCCGGAACCATGCCAGCAGACAAGGTGACCTGCGGCCCGATCATCGTGCCGCTGCCGATGTGGATGAACTGTTCGTTGAAGATGGTGTTTGTGGGAAAGCAGATCACGCTGCTCAGACCGAATGCGCCGAATCGCTTACCGCGCTTACTGTGCGGCCCGATGGCAGCCGATTCGATAGCTGTTTCCCATGCCCAATGCACCGCTTCGCCGGTGGCTCGTTTAACGATGCCCCCGAGGCGGTTCGAAAGGGTGGGCGACTGTGGCGGACGGTCAAGCACTGCGTGCACGCTACTCGCCGAAGCGTCGCGAGCGATTACCCTCGCAACGCATGGGGCACATCAAGTACGACGTAGATAATGGCATTGCAACGATCACCATCGATCGCGCCGAGAAGAAGAACGCGATGACCTACGCGATGCTCGGCGAGTTCATCGAGACCGTCGCTCACGCTGCATCCGACACCACCGCTCGGGTCATCGTGCTCACCGGCCGCCCCGGAGCATTCTGCGCAGGTACCGATCTCGCCGATCTTGCCACCATCCCGGGCACCGAACGTGGGCTGCGCGGCAGCGCCGACGACCACGACAAATGGTGGCCGCTACTGCAGTGCCCGCAGCCCACCATCTGCGCCATCGACGGGCCAGCCGTAGGCATGGGCGCCGAGTTCACCTCACAGTGCGACATTCGTATCGCCACACCCAACGCGCGTTTCGCTTGGAACTTTGTGCACCGCGGTCTTGTGCCCGACACCGGCGCCGGCACGTGGCTACTCCCCCGCCTCATTGGTCTGCAGAACGCGCTGCGCTTGCTCTACACCGGCGAGTTCGTCAGCGTCGAGCAAGCCCTCGAGCTTGGCTACGTATCGCAGGTTGTCAGCAGCGAGTCGTTGCTCGATACGGCGTACAACCTCGCTGCAACCATCGCCACCGGGTCGCCACACAGCCAACGGCTCATCAAGTCGCTTGTCTATGAAGGCATCACCAGCAGCGTCGAAGACCACATGCAACGCCACACGTCGGCGATGAGCGCGTCGTTCAAAAGCGACGACCACCGCGAAGGCGTCGCCTCGTTCCTCGAACGTCGCCCCGCTGCATTCACCGGCCGTTAGCAACCACTCCACACACGGATCCCACCCATCTCTTGAGGTAACACCATGACGCTTGTTCAGACCCCCTTTGGCCCTATCCGCGGCCTCGATCGCGATGCCACGCAAGTATTCAAAGGCATCCGCTTCGCAACCAGCGAACGGTTCGCCGAGCCCCTGTTGGTCACCGGTTGGGATGGCGAATACGACGCAACCTCGTATCAGGCTCAGTGTCACCAGACTCCCGGCGGGATGGAGCAGATGCTGGGCAAAGGCACGCTGGCAATGTCCGAAGACTGCCTCTTTCTCAACGTGTACACCCCAGATTGCGACGACAAGCGTCGGCCTGTGCTGGTGTGGATTCACGGCGGCGCCTTTGTAAACGGCAGCGGATCCACCCCGTGGTACGACGGTTCGGCATTGGCGCAGCGGAGCGACGTTGTTGTTGTCACCATCAACTACCGGCTTGGCGCATTCGGATACCTCGGCGACCTCAACCTGGGCACGCATGACCAGATCGTCGCGTTGCAGTGGGTGCAGCAGGCAATCGCCAGCTTCGGCGGCGACGCAAGCAACGTGACCATCTTCGGCGAATCCGCCGGCGGCTCAGCGATCGTGGCCCTCCTGGCCGCGCCAGCGGCGAGCGGGCTCTTCCACCGCGCTTGGGCAATGAGTCCATCGATTGCCCAATTGCGTAACGCCCAGCGTGGCGCCGAGGCCGAAGCGCAGTTCCTCGCTGCTGCTGGGGTGCCCTCGCGATCTGAAGCCGCAGCCCTGTCGCCCGAAGCAATGCTCACCGCCCAACAAGAGTTACTCAAAGACGTAGGAGCCGGCTTCTCTGGCTTCTCGCCAACATCGGGCACCGATCTCATCCCCACCTCGATCCGCTCGGCGGCATCGGCCAACCCCACGCCACTCGTTCTCGGCACCACCCGCGACGAAATGCAGATGTTCACTACGTTCAACCCCGAACACGCGAAAATCGATGAGGCTGGCGTCGAAAGCCTCTTCGCTCACCGCTTCGGCAACGAAACGCCGTCAGCATTAGATGCCTACCGCGAGCACCGGCCGCAGGCCTCGAATCCATTACTCGCTTCAGCAATGCTCACCGACGAAGTCTTTCGAGTGCCTGCATGGCGTCTGGCCGAAGCCCGCAACGCCACCGGTACGGCGACGTGGATGTACTGGTTCACGTGGGCATCTACCGCGTTCGGCGGTGCGCTCGGCTCATGCCACGCGCTCGACATCCCGTTTGCCTTCCACAACTTGCATCGCACGGGTGTCAACGCCTTCACCGGCGACAGCGACGAGCGCACGGCAATCGCCGATTCATACGCCGATGCCATCACCGCATTCGCGCGCGAGGGCTCGGCGTCGTGGCCTGCGTACACGCTCGACAAACGCGCCACCTTGAGATTCGACGCCACTTCGACAGTTGTGCACGACCCAGAGCAGCCACTCCGCTCGTTGTGGTCAGCCCGCGCAGCAGGCATGTAGCGCGCCCATCGCAACCGACTCGACGGCCTCAGAGGTAGCATTCGCCAGCGGATCGCGCAATATTTGCAGCGCCGCTCCCCGGAAAGTGTTTCACACAACATGTCATCTCAACCCCAGTCGGACGACGCCACTACCGGCGACTCCGTCCCCTCGATTTTCGGTACCAGCAAACAAGACGTGCGCCGAGGTTGGATCGTTCACTGCGCCACAGCGCTCGGCGCCGTGTGCGGCATGCTCGGCATCATCTCGGTACTCGACAATGCGCCCAAGGCAGCCCTGCTCTGGCTCATCGCAGCACAAGTCCTCGATGGCCTCGACGGCCCCGTTGCCCGAGCATGGAACGTGCAGACCTCGGTGCCGCGTATCGATGGGTACATCCTCGACCTCGTCATCGATTACGTCACCTGCGCCGTCGTGCCGGTGCTGTTCATGTACAAGTTCCACATGGTGCCATCGCACTCATCGCTGGCGGTTGGTGCGTTCTTATTGTTCTCGTCGGCGCTGTGGTTTAGCCGAACCGACATGATGACCGATGATCACTGGTTCAACGGGTTCCCGTCGGTCTGGAACCTGGCCATCCCCACGATGTACCTCGTGCAGGGCTCGAACGCCACATCGCTCAATCGCTGGATCAACTTTGCGGTGCTACTCATCTTGGCGCTCTCGCAACTGACCAACCTCAAGTTCGTGCACCCAGTGCAAGTTCGTAAGTTCAGGGTGATGACCCTGGCCTTCTTCGTGGCATGGCTCGTGGCCATGTTCTGGGTCACGCTCTTGCTCCCAGGCGACGTGAACTTGTTCGCTCGCATTGCCCTCATCCTGCCGGGCTTGTACCAACTGGGCCTGATGATCTGGCGCACGTTCTTCGCTGCGCAAACCGATGGGCCGTCAGCCAAACGAGTTCTTGTCGGCTCCTGATTCAATGGCGCCTTCCTCGCTTCGCATCGATCCAAACGGATCACTCACCGACGTTGAAGGATTGTCTGTCGGGCAGTATCAGCGCATCGGTCGTGGTTGGCGCACCGGCACCACCGTGGTCCTCGCGCCCGCGGGCGCTACGGCTGGCGTCGATGTTCGCGGGGGTGGCCCGGGCACCCGCGAAACCGACCTACTTCACCCCGAGAACGTGGTGCAGCAAGTGCACGGCATTTGTCTCACGGGTGGCAGCGCGTACGGCCTCGCTGCTGCAACAGGCGTCATGCAATGGCTCGAGGCGCGATCCATCGGATTCTCCGTAGGACCCGCGGCCCACCAGATCGTTCCCATCGTGCCGGCCGCGGTCATCTTCGATCTCGGCCGCGGAGGCAACTTTGCTCATCGCCCCGATGCCGAGTTCGGCTTTCGCGCAGCCAACAAAGCGCGCCGCTCGGCCGAGGCAAACGGTTCTGTCGGTGGCGGCACCGGCGCCGTCGCTGGCGGGCTGCAAGGTGGTGTCGGGTCGGCAAGCGTGCGGCTCAGCGACGGCGTTGTGGTCTCGGCACTGGCGGTCGTGAACGCCGCTGGCTCTCTGGTTAATCCCTCAACGGGGTTGCCATGGGAGTCCGACGCTCATCAGCTTCGTAAACCCACCCGAGATCAACACCGCGCGTTGCTTGCGGCCATCACTCCCGAGCCGGCCGCCGCGCCAAGGTCGCTGAACACCACCATCGGAGTCGTCGCCACCAGTGCTCGTCTCACCAAGGCCGAATGCACCAAGGTGGCATCGGTAAGCCACGACGGCATGGCCCGCGCCATTCGCCCCGTGCACTCGATGTTCGACGGCGATTCGGTCTTCACGCTCGCCACCGGAATCCACGAGTTGCCGGGCTCAGACGTAGTTGGATTTCGCGACGAACGCAGTCGGGCCGCCGCTCTGAACCGCATCCTCGACGCAGCAGCGCAGTGTTTCGCCGCGGCATGCACCCAAGCGTTACTCAGCGCCACCTTTGTCGGCGGCGCACCCGCCTACCGAGACCTGTGTCCGCAGGTCATCACCATGTCCTCGTCACGCCTCGGTCGGTGACCAACGCAACAGCAGCATTCAGGTCGTGCCGCGCTCGCGAATGATGCATTTGTTGATTCGTTCGCTAGCTTGACGATGCGTTCGGGGCTAGTGGACCCCGCACGAAGGAGGTCCTCGCCGAATGACTACATCTTCTACGCCTACCTCCGAGGCCGACCTCGCAATCGCGACGCGCAAAAAGGTCACTGTCCCAGAGGTCGCCGCGATGCGTGCCGAGGGTCGCCGAATCTCGATGATCACCGCCTACGACGCAACGTTTGCCCACCTCGTAGACCTCGCCGGTGTCGACATGATTCTCGTCGGCGACTCGGTTGGCACCGTGATGCAGGGCCAGCCAAACACCATCCCGGTTGAGCTCAGCGAGATGGAATACCACGTACGCCTCGTTGCTCGGGCCAAGCCACGCGCAATGGTCATTGGCGACCTGCCGTTTGGTTCGTATCAGGTGAGCCCGCAGCAAGCGGTTGAGAGTTCGGTTCGACTGCTCAAGGCAGGCGCCGAAGTGGTCAAGCTCGAAGGTGGCGTGGGCATGGCCGACACCATCGCTGCAATCACCCGCGTCGACATCCCTGTGATGGCCCACATCGGGCTCACGCCGCAGAGTTATCACCGCATGGGCGGCAACCGGGTGCAGGGTCGCAAGAGCGGCTTCGAGGCCGGCAGCCGCGAGCGACTCATCGAAGACGCCCACGCTGTCGAGCAGGCTGGCGCCTTCGCTGTGGTACTCGAGGGCATTCCGCTTGAGCTCGCCGGCGAGATCACCCACAAACTCAGCATCCCAACCATTGGCATCGGCGCAGGCGTCGATTGCGATGGCCAGGTGCTGGTGCTGCACGATCTGCTTGGTCTCAGCGACTGCAACTACAAGTTCGCCAAGAAGTTCGCCGATCTACGTGGCACCGTCATTTCAGCCGCCCGCGAGTACATCGCCGAAGTACGCGAGGGCGTCTGGCCCGACGAAGCCCACAGCTTCCACTGAGCCAACACATTCCGATGCTTATTCTTGAGTCGCCTTCGGCGATGGCTGCCTGGAGCAGCGCGCAACGCAGCGATCACAAGACCATTGGCTTCGTCCCCACGATGGGGGCCCTGCACGACGGCCACCTCATGCTCATCCACGAAGCTCAGCAAGTGAGCGACGTTGTCGTTGTCAGCATCTTCGTGAACCCATTGCAGTTCAATCGTCGCGACGACTTCGAGCATTACCCGCGTCCGGCCGCACAAGACCTCGAGCGTTGCCGCGAACGTGGCGTCACCGCTGTGTACGCCCCAACAGCCGATGCCATGTACCCCGCCGGTTTCGATACCCATATCGAAGTTGGGCAGCTGGCCCAGCCACTCGAAGGCGCTGGCCGCCCTGGGCATTTCCGTGGCGTGGCCACTGTGGTCACCAAGCTCTTCAACGCAGTGCAGCCACACGTTGCGTTCTTCGGCGAGAAAGACTTCCAACAGCTCACCGTTATCAAGCGCATGGTCATCGACCTCGACATGCCGATCAACATTGTGGGTTGCACTACTACCCGAGAGCCCGATGGCCTCGCCCTCTCGAGCCGCAATGCTCGGCTCAGCCCCACGCAGCGCGATGCTGCAATCGTTGTACCCGAAGCTCTGGCCGCCATTTCCGCAGCCCACGAGCACGGCGTTACTTCGTCTCGCGAGCTACGAGATATCGCCACGCACGTTGTTCGCCAACAGCCACTCGCACGCCTCGAATACATCGACATCGTCGACCCGCACACCCTGCATCAGGTTGACACTGTCGATGCTGAGGTTCGCGTGGTCATAGCGGTGTGGGTGGGCGATGTTCGTCTCATCGACAACATCGCGCTCAGCAACTAGGGCTCAGCAACTAGGGCTGAGCAACTAGCGCTTACCGCCCGCGCTGCGCGTTCACGTGTTGCCGCTCGTCGGCCGTCTGCAGCGCACCGCACTGCTCGATACTCGGGGCAATCCACGCAACCGCACGAGCTGCGCCTTGAGCCGTGAAGTGGTAGCCGTCTTGGTACCACGGATAGTTGGGCTCCGAGCGCACCAGCGGACGTAAGTCGGCTGAGCACTTGCGATCGAGCAACATCGCCGCCAACGCATCAATGGTTTGTGGAAAGGTCCAACGAGCCGGGTCTACATCGGGCATCTTGGGCGCGTACGTGGCCCAGACCACAGAGGTGCCGTACGAGGCGGCCATTGCCTCGAAGTCGCGCATGTGCTCGAGCATCACGGCGTCGAACTCTGGTTCACCGATGTAGGCGATGGTCTTGTCGGGCATGAGGTATTCCCACATCGAGGTGACGCCCCACGAGACCACGAGGACATCAAGGTGCATCCGGGCCAGCGCTGGCTCCATCCAGATGTGCCAGTCACACGTAGGCAGCGGCGTGGGCGAATGCAACTTCTCTGATGGCGTAAAGCGCATCGTGTCGACCGCACGAATCTCAAGGTCGAACACGAGTGGACAGCCCTGCCGATCGAGACCGCCTTGGGGGCCGTCGTAGGCAAGCGACAGCGGCACCGTGGGCGCTACGTCTCGTATCCATGAGTCGGCACCAGACGTCCACACGGCAATCTCGGGATCGGGCGACACCCACGTGAGATCGTCGGGGTTTGCCGCGGCATAGGCCTGCCATGCGGCATCCATAAACATCTGTGTTGAGTCACCGGCGCCCGAGATTCGCAACGGGCGCTTGACCACCGGAACTGCTACGGGCTTCTCCCCTGAACCAGTTGCAGGGTTATTGTCCGCTGCTTGCACTACTGGCGCAGACGGAATGAACGTCGGCGCAATGCGCCCAAACGGCAGCGCAACGACGACCAAGCCAGCAACGCTCATCGCGACCATCACGCGTCGAGCGCGTGGCACAGACATTGCAAAACGAACCGGCGCTTCAACAAAGTGCAGGCATGCTGCGGCCAACACAATTGCGAGGAGCACGCGTGTCTGCCAGGTGGTCGCAATGACTGCGGCAAGCGGGTGCCACAGGTACAAGCCGTAGCTGTATTGACCAATAAGTACCAACGGCGCCCATGCGAGCACCCGCGGCAAGCCAGCTATCACCGCACAGGTGACGGCGGCGGTGATCAGGGGCAATGGCCGCACAGCACCGGAAAGGATGACCACAAGCATCGCCAGCGCAGCGATACCCCAGTAACGATGCAGTCGCGCTGCGCTGAGTGCAAGCAGCACGCCAACCAGCAATTCGCACACTCGCGCCAGGGGGTGGAAATACATCAGCGGATCAGCGCTACCGGCGAGGGCAAACCACACCGAGACAGCCGCTGCGACGCCAATGACCAGAGCGAACTTGGTACGACCAAAACGCAACAGCAACAAGCACGCCACCGGAAGCACTACATAAAACTGTTCTTCGATGGCCAACGACCAGAAGTGCTCGAGCGGCGCATAGCCCGATTGGCCATACGAGTAGGTGCTGGTGAAACGTTCGATGTCGGCCCAGTAGGTAAGCGCTGCCAAGCTCTCGCGAACAATGGGTGGCTTGCTCAGTATCCACCCGGTAATCACGGTGGCGATCACCACCAATGTCGATGCTGGCAGCAGCCTGCGAAAGCGGCGCATGTAGAACTCACCAAGGCGGATCGATCCGCTTTGATCGTGCTCACGCAACAGCACGGTGGTCACGATGAAGCCCGAGAGGGCGAAGAACACAGTGACGCCAGCCGAGCCGTTCACGTTGGCTCCGAAATGAAAGGCGATCACCGGGAGCACAGCCAACGCGCGAAGTCCGTCGAGTTCGGCGATGTGGTTGTGCGCTGGTTTGTGCCGGAGCATCAACGATCCTCTAGTGCCTCAGTGCATCGAATAGTCATCATCCGTTGCCCGCATGAACCTAGCCGACCGGCGATTGACACCAAAAAGCGAGGCGCATCCTCACCCTCTCCGCGCAGAATCGCAGCCGTCGGCTCAGCGATGAATGAACTGCCCGGTCAGGCGGTTGTGAAGGCCCACCACGTGCCGGCGTTTGCCGATGTGGTTCCCCCGGAGTTCACAGCCCGCACCATCCAGTAGTACTTGACCTTGCTGATCAGGCCCGACAGTCTCGCTGTTCGAGCGGTACCGGTGGACACCCACGTTCCGCCGCACAGGTTGTCGTTCACCGTGTCAACGCAGTACTGGTACGAAGTGGCGCCAACGCTGGCCTGCCACGACAACCCGGGTGACGTGCTGAGCCCGGTGGCGTTGTTCGCTGGCGCTGTCAGAGCAAATGCTGCAGGAACAGCAACCCCGCCCGAAGTTGTGAAGGTCCAGGCGACGTCGGCGTTTGCAACCGTGGTGCCTACTGTGCTGACCGAACGAACCTGCCACTCGTATCTCGTGTTGGCGAGCAATGTTGCTGTCTTGATCGTGGTTAAGGTTCCGGTGCTGATCCATGTTGCATCGCAGAGGTTGTTGATGACCGTGTCGATGCAGTAGTCGTATGACGAAGCACCCGAGCTTGTCTGCCACGAAAGACCTGGTGTAGTGGCCAGACCGGTGGCGGCATTCGCAGGCGCTGATTTACCGAACGCCAGTGGCTTCACGGGCGCCACGGTGGTGAACCTCCACGCCGCTCCGGCGTTGGCCGTGTTGGCGGTGGTCTTCACTTGCCACTCGTAGGTGGTTGCCCCAACGAGCGCGCTCGGCACGACCGAAGTGGCAACACCGGTGCTGATCCACGTGGCGTCGCAGGTGTTGTTGACGATCGTGTCGATGCAGTTGGTACGCAGTGGCCCCAGTGCTTGCCTGCCATGAAAGCACCAGCGCCGTGGCGAGGCCGGTGGCCCCATTCGATGGAGCCAACTTGCCGAATGCTCCAACGGGGACGGCCGTGCTGAACGAGAAGCGCATGGACACGTTTGCTTCAGCACTCACCGTTCCGGCGACGGCACGAACCTGCCACGAGTAGATGGTGCCAGTGGCCAAGCCGGTGACAGCAACGCTTGTGGCCACGCCTGTGGAGATCCACGTGGTGCATGGCGTCGTGAGGCCAGCAACAAGGCAGTACTCATAGCTCGCCGCGCCCGTGCTTGGCGCCCATTGCAACGTGAGTGCCGTTGCGGTGCCCGTGGCGCCGGCGCCTGGGGCGGTCTTCGAGAAGGCTCCAAGCGTGCGGGGGCCGTTTGCAGCGGCAGCAGTAACTGCGCTCGCAGCATTCAGAATTCCCGACCCACACAGCGTCGTTGTGCACGTGCTTGTCGCTGCGAACGGAGTACTTGTTCCCTGCAGCAGCGCAACCAATCCTGCTGGGGTCAGCGATGGCTGCAACGACTTCACGAGAGCAGCCACTGCCGCGACGTGTGGTGTGGCCATGCTGGTGCCTTCGTAGAACGCGTAGCTGTCGGTGGTTGGCGACGTAAGCCCGGCGTTGATGGTCGAGTAGATCTCGCCCGATGTGTCAGTGGCTGCGGCGACCCCGCCGGTGCTCGTCACCCGGTCGTCGCCACCTTGGGCGGCAATCTTCACGGTGGCTCCGAAGTTGCTATACCACGAACGATTGCCGCCAGCGCCGGTAGCGGCTACCGAAACGGCACCAGCACAGTTTGCTGGCGACGAGGTGGCCACATCGACACCTGAGTTGCCCGCAGCGACCACGACGATGGCTCCCACGGCGATCGCGTCGGTGATGGCTGTCTGATAGGCCGACGGGCAGACGCCGCCGCCGCCCAAGCTGAGGTTGATGATGGCCGCTGGGTTGGGGTTGGTTGGTGCGCCGGCGACTGCCAGACCTGCTGCCCAACGAATGCCGTCGGCAACGTCGCTTTCATATCCGCCGCACTTGCCGAGCACACGCACGGGCAGGATCTTGACGCCAGATGCGATACCTGCGATGCCAATGCCGTTATCCGACTTGGCGGCGATGGTGCCCGACACGTGCGTACCGTGCCATGAACTATTGCTGACGCCGCAGCCAGCGAAATAGCCGAGTGCATTCTCCGACGTGCTGACCCAGTCCCCTGGATCGGCCGCATTCGCATCGCGAAGGTCGCCGTCATTGGCCAACAACACGTCACTCACCATGTCGTAGCCAGGGAGCACCTGGCCGGCGAGCTCGATGTGGGCTGTGATGCCGGTGTCCACAACGGCCACGACAACATCAGACGTTCCGCTCGTGACCCCACGGGCTGACGTGATATCGAGACCCTTGGTAGTAGCGGTTGGGGCGAACAGGTCCCATTGCTTGGCGAACGAGGGGTCGGTTGGCGCAGCCGTTGCAAAGACCTTGTGGTCTGGCTCGGCGAACGCAACGCCCGGCAGCGCAGCAATGCGGCGACTGATTGCCGTCACATCTCCCGGCGAACGACGACCGCTGAGCTTCGAGACCCATGAGCCGTCGCGGCCGCGTCGACCAAGGCTGACCGACTCACCTGCTTCGCGGCTCAACGCAGCGATATCGGGCGTGCTGCCATCGAGCATGCGAACAATAATGCGGTCGGTGGCCTTCGGATCGCGGCTGTCGACAGGCGGTGATTGACGTGACGAGTTAGATACCGCCTGTGCGGCTCCAACAGTGCCGATCGTTCCAAGCCCAAAGGACGCGAG
>JAPKZR010000159.1 GCA_026393695.1 Actinomycetota bacterium | reverse complement strand
TCGCTGAGTCGCTTGACCTCGAGCTTCACAGTGGGCGCGAGATCTTCGATTTCGAGTTGGCCGTTGTCGGTGGCCTGCACCTCGCGCACTCGCTGCAAACAGATGTAGTTGCTGCGGCCCTTCAGGATCGCCCAATCGAACGGAGCCCCGAGGTGTTCTTCGAGAAACGGAAGGTCTTTGCTGGCGAGCTGATCTTGTAGCGCTTTGGTGGCCGTAGCAACGACAACTCGTTTACCAGCGAGCACGCTGGGCACGAGATATCCCATGGTCTTGCCGGTGCCAGTACCTGCGGCGACCACAAGGTGACGCCCCGACGCCAACGCTCGATCAACGGCGATGGCCATCTCGAGCTGTCCCGGGCGGTCCTCGGCGGCGGGCAACGCGCTGGTCACAGCAGCGAGAGCAACGCGCACAGCTTCGGCAGACATAGCGAACGACCCTACAGGTGCTTACTTGCGCAGCAGTGACAACGCGAGTTCGAGCTCGTGCTCGTCGAAATCGGGCCACGCCTTGTCGGTGAAGTGCACCGCACAGCCAGCGATCTGCCACAGCAGGAAGTTTGAAATGCGCATTTCGCCCGAGGTGCGCACCAGCACGTCGACATCGGGAAGGTCGGGCAGATAGAGCCGTTGCTGCAGCGCGTCGACGGTTGCGGGCACGTTGTCGGTCACGATGCGCTGTGCAGCGTGCGCAAGTTCGGCGCGGCTGCCGTAGTCGAACGCAATGGTGAGGGTCATGCCTGTGTTCGACGCTGTATCGGCGATTGCTTTGCGGATGGCGCGCTGCACGTATCGGGGCGTGCGTGCATCGGGGGAGTCGAAGGGTCGCCCGATCCATTGGATACGCACGTTGAGTTCGTTGAGTTCGGCGACACGGCCGAAGAGCTTTTCGTGCAGCCCGAGAATGTGGCGAACCTCGGCGCGCGGCCTCACCCAGTTTTCGGTGCTGAACCCAAAGGCGGTGAGCCAGCCCACGTTGTGCTTTACCGCAGCGCGCACAACGCGCGCGAGGTTTTCCTCGCCTTCTGTGTGTCCGGCGGTTCGGGCGAGACCTCGGGCCTTGGCCCACCGGCCATTGCCATCCATGATGCATGCCACATGCGGGCCCGTATGGGCGGGCTGTAGCGATGAGTGAGACGGTTGGGCGGAAGTGGACACGGTACGGCCACGTTAGTGAGGCCACAAGCGATCATGTGGGTTCGGCACTGCTCCTTCGTGCGAGAATCACGCAGTGGCGAAGAAGCGTTTGCGAAATCAAGAACCCAGCGAGGTCGACGAGTCGTCGCTTCGTCACGTTCTGGTCGTGGGCGGAACCCTCGATGAATGGCAAGCGCTCAGCGAAGCACAGTGGACCCAACGCCGTCATGAACTGAGCGCGATCGCTTCTGGCGCGGGCGCATCGTGGCTCACGCTGAGGCCCTATGAGCGCGGTACCAACGCTGCGATAACCACACGCATGGTCGAAGACCACCCCGGATGCACGCTGATTGTCGACTGGTGTGCCGATGGGCGCGATCGGTTGCTCGCAGCTATCGAGCAACTTCGCGTTGGCGGCCATGGACACGTCGACGAGGCAGCGCTGGCGGCTGCCCTCATGGCGCCAGCGCCTTGCGAGCCAGACCTCACCGTTGTGCTCGGACCATCTGATCGCTTGCCTCCTTCGTTGGTCTGGGAGTTGTCGTATTGCGAGTTGGTGTTCATCGATGCCGCATGGGATGAGTTGGCCGGCCCGCACCTCGAGCACGCCATCAACGAATACGCGCTGCGTCATCGTCGCTTCGGTGGCATCACGTGAGTCGTATGTATCGCACCACTGGTGTCGTGCTGCGTACATACAAGTTGGGCGAATCCGATCGCATCATCGTGTTACTGACCGAGCAGCACGGCAAGGTGCGCGCCGTGGCCAAGGGTGTCCGTAAGACGAAATCGAAGTTCGGCGGTCGGCTCGAACCGATGAGCCACATTCAGTTGCTGCTGCACGAGGGCCGGGATCTCGACATCGTGAACCAAGTCGACACCGTCGAGTCGCTGGCCCCGCTGATGGTCGACCTCGACCATATGACGCGTGGCATGACCGTGCTCGAGGCCGTCGATCAGATGGCAATGGATCGTGAGCCGAACCCGCAGCTCTATCGAATGCTGGTCGGCGTGCTGCGCACGATTGCCATCAGCGACTCGCCGTTGGTCGTGCCGGCCTTCTTCTGGAAGTTGCTTTCGCTCGAGGGTGTTCGCCCTGAGCTCGACGTATGCGTGCGCTGCGGCGACGCTGAACCGTTGGTCGCCTTCGATATGGATCACGGCGGGGTGCTGTGCCGCACGTGTCGCAGCGGCGCGCCCATCAGCGCGGGTGCGCTCGAGCTGATGCGGATGATTTTGGGTGGCCAGCTCAACGCAGCGTTGGCGGCACCCATTACGCAGTCTTCGCACGAGGTGAGCTCGCACGCAACGAGGGCAGTAGAGCATCACATCGAGCGGAAATTGCGCTCGGTTGCTGTGTTCGAGCGCCACTAGCGCAGCTTCCGGCACACACGTGGCTCGCTGCACTTTTCGATAAAGGCTTCGTAACCGTGTAGCTGCGACATAGCCTCTAGAGCTATGCCCGCAACCGAGCTCGACCAAATCGTCAACCTCTGCAAGCGCCGTGGTTTTGTGTACCCATCCGCCGAGATCTACGGCGGGTTCCGTTCGAGCTACGACTACGGCCCGCTCGGCTCGTTGATGTTGCGCAACGTGAAAGACGCGTGGGTCCGCTCGATGGTGCAACAGCGCGACGATGTCGTGCTCATCGACGCATCAGTCCTGTCGCCTCCCCAGGTGTGGGAGGCCAGCGGCCACCTCGCCAACTTCACCGATCCGCTTGTCGATTGCACCAAGTGCAAGCAGCGTTTCCGCGAAGATCACCTCACCGATCCCAACGTGTGCCCCAACTGTGAAGCTACCGGTTCGTTCACCGAGGCACGTGCGTTCAACCTGATGTTCAAGACCCAGGCCGGCCCTGTAGAGGGTGCTGGTGCCGATGTGTTCTTGCGCCCCGAAACAGCACAGGGCATGTTCTTGAACTTCGCCAACGTGTTGCAGACCAGCCGCAAGAAGCCACCGTTCGGTATCGCCCAAGTGGGTAAGAGCTTCCGTAACGAAATCACGCCTGGCAACTTCATCTTCCGCACCCGCGAGTTCGAGCAGATGGAGATGGAGTTCTTCGTTCCTCCCGCCGACGGCCCGAAGTGGTACGAGTACTGGTGCGAACAGCGCCTCAACTGGTATATCGAGTTGGGGATTCCAGCCGACCTGTTGCGTATGCGTGCGCACGACGCCGACGAACTCAGCCACTATTCAACCGGCACGAGCGATATCGAATTCAAGTTCCCATGGGGCTGGGGCGAGCTCGAAGGTGTGGCTCAGCGCACCGACTACGACCTCAAGCAGCACGCTCAACACAGCGGTCAAAAGCTCGACTACTTCGATCAGGCAACCAACGAGCGGTATGTGCCGTTCGTGATCGAGCCAGCCGCTGGCGCCACGCGCACCATGGCTGCGTTCCTGCTCGCGGCATATGACGAAGACGAAGTCGGTGGCGAGGCGCGCACGATTCTGCGTCTGCATCCCCGCCTGGCTCCGTACAAGGTTGCCGTGCTTCCGTTGTCAAAGAAAGACACCTTGTCACCGTTGGCTCGTCAGGTATTCCAGACCCTCAGCGAGCGCTACATGGTCGATTACGACGACACGCAGTCCATCGGCCGCCGCTATCGCCGCCAAGACGAAGTGGGCACCCCGTTGTGTGTCACGGTCGACTTCGATTCGCTCGAAGACGATGCCGTCACCATCCGCGATCGTGACACCACCGAGCAGGTTCGTGTTCCGATCAGCGCATTGCTCGGCGAGATCACTGCCCGCCTGGGCTTCTAACGCAACTACTCAGCCGAGGCGGTAGCCAAAGCCCCACACTGGGGCCAGCGGCAACTCTTCGCCAAGCTTGCTGCGCAACTGTCGAATGTGCACGTCTACGGTGCCTTCGTCGCCGTACCAGTCGCCGCCCCACACGCTGTCAAGCAGTGCTCGGCGCGCTAGGGCGGTGCCCTGATTCGATGCCATGTGAACCAACAGGTCGAACTCGCGGGTGGTGAGCGCGACGGCCTCACCCTTCACGTGTACTTCGCGACCAGCAAGGTCGATGCGAAAGTCGTCGCCGATGGTGATGATGTCGGCGTCGGCTGTGGCCGATGCGTGGCCTCGCCGCAGCATTGCTTTGGCTCGGGCGACGATCTCGCGTGGCGAGAACGGTTTGGTCACGTAGTCGTCGGCGCCGAGCTCGACACCGAGGGTTCTATCGACTTCGCCGTCGCGGCTGGTGAGAAAGAGCACGGGGATCACGCGACTTGGCGGAAGCCTTCGGCAGACCTCGAAGCCATCGATGTCGGGCAGAGCGGTGGCCACTACGACCAATGCGGGGGAGGTCTGGTTGATGATCTTGAGACCTTGCTCGCCGGTGGAGGCAAGAATCACGCGGAATCCTGCGCTGCGCAGGTAGGTGTCGAGCAGGTCGGCAATGTTCGGATCGTGTTCGACAACGACAATCGTCTGTGCGTCAGCCATCGACATATCGTGACACCTCAATGAGGTTTCGTGGGGTATTTCACGTGTACCGTCGGGAGTTCTATTCGTACAAATTCCCATCTTGGAGTCGGTCATGTCACAGGTAGCACTCATCGTAAAAATCCCCGCATTGCCCGGCCAGCGCGCCGAACTGGCTGCTGCGATGGCCGCTGGCCTCGAGACCGCCAAGGGCGAAGAGGGCACTCGTTATTACATCCTCCACGAAGATGCCGTCGACGCTGATGCTCTGTGGGTCTACGAGATGTACGAGAACCAAGAAGGCCTCGCCGCCCACGGTGGCAGCGAAGCGTTCAAGCTTCTCGGCGCAGCAATGAAGCCGTTCATGGGTGGCCGCCCCGAGATCACGTTCACCAACCCAATCGGCGGCAAGGGCTTCTAAAGCCCTTCTCCGACGCACCCGTCAGCAGCACCCGCTAACGTCGGCGCGCACATGGCTACGTATCTCGATCGAATACTGATTCGTCATCGCGAAATTGCCGCGCTCGATCAGCGCCCCATTGAGGCGCTGATCGAACAGGCATCGCAATGCGCTCCGGTGCGCGGTTTCGCGGGGTCGCTGCGCGCCGCGGTGTCGAGCGGAGAACTCGCCGTAATCAGCGAGATCAAACGACGCTCGCCGTCGAAGGGTGCGCTCAACATCGATCTCGATCCGGCGCTGCTTGCCCAGGCCTATGCCGCTGGTGGTGCAGCAGCGCTGTCGGTGCTCACTGACGAAGAGTTCTTCTCCGGCTCGGTTGCCGACCTGCAAGCCGCACGCGCAGCGGTGTCGTTGCCGGTGTTGCGCAAAGACTTCACGGTCAGCGCTCACGATGTGTGCGACGCCCGCTTGATGGGCGCCGATTGTGTGTTGCTCATCGCTGCGGCGCTCAGCCCCATCGAACTGATCGAGCTGCATGCGTTAGCCAATCACATCGGCATCGAGGTGCTCGTCGAGATCCACGACGAACGCGAACTCGATGCTGCACTTGCCGCGCAGGCTCGCATTGTTGGGGTCAACCAACGTGATCTCGTCACGTTTCAGGTCGACCACGCGCGGGCGTTGCGGATGGCAGGCGTCATCCCGAACGAACTCGTGAAGGTGGCCGAGAGCGGGGTGCGCGGAGGCGACGCCCTGATCCAACGGCCACGTTGCGCGAGTTGCGCGGTACTGTGGCAACCGAATGTTCGTAAAGATCTGCGGTATCACCAACGAAGACGATGCGTTGTTTGCGGTCGCAATGGGCGCCGACGCAGTGGGGTTTGTGTTCGCACCTTCGTCGCGTCAGATCGCAGCGCAGCAGGTCTACGACATCACCCGGCGGCTGCCTCCGGAGATCCTCACCGTTGGCGTGTTTCGCGACGAAGTCCCGAGCCGCGTGATCGACATCGTGAACCGCTCGGGTGTGCGCGCAGTGCAGTTGCACGGTCACGAAACGCCAGCCGATGTCGCCGAGGTTTCGGCGCGGGTGCGTTGGGTCATCAAAGCCGTTGCAGCGGGCACCTCCGACGCACGGCGGGCCAATCAGTTCGGCACCGATCTGGTGTTGGTCGATGCGGTCACGCCTGGCTCGGGCAAGATGTTCGACTGGTCACTCATCGACGACATTCCCGAAGGCCCGCGGCTCATACTTGCCGGTGGCCTCGACCCTGACAATGTGGCTGCGGCGGTTCAGCGAGTGGCCCCATGGGGTGTCGATGTCTCCTCGGGAGTCGAGAGCTCGCCAGGAAAAAAGGACGCTCGCAAAGTAAAAGCGTTCATCGAGCGCGCACGACAGGCCGCGCCGGAGCAATATGTAGGGCCAGACGAAATGCCCTACGACTGGATGGACGACGAATAGCTCTGCTGCCAGAGCCCGTGAAAGGAAGCATTGTGTCGATCTTGGACGAACCCTCAGCAGAGGGTCGCTTTGGTGAATTTGGTGGCCGCTTTGTGCCTGAGACGCTGGTCCCAGCGTGCCAGGAGCTCGAGGCGGCATTTCGTGATGCGTGGGCAGACCCAATCTTTCGCGGCGACCTCAACCAGCTGCTCGGCGAATACGCCGGCCGGCCGAGCATGCTCACCGAATGCCACAACCTTGGTCGGTCGCTGGGCATTCGTCTGATCCTCAAGCGCGAAGACCTCAACCACACCGGCTCGCACAAGATCAACAACGTGCTTGGCCAAGCAATGCTCGCTAAGCGCATGGGCAAGACCCGTCTCGTGGCCGAAACCGGTGCCGGTCAGCACGGTGTCGCCAGCGCCACAGCGGCGGCGCTCTTGGGCATGTCGTGCAAGGTGTACATGGGCGCCGTCGATGTCGAGCGTCAGTCGCTCAACGTGTTCCGCATGAAGTTGCTTGGCGCCGAAGTCGAAGCCGTGCAAAGCGGCAGTCGCACGCTCAAAGACGCGGTGAACGAAGCCATGCGCGACTGGGTGGCAACGGTCAGCGAAACCTATTACTGCCTCGGCTCCGTGATGGGCCCGCATCCGTATCCATGGATGGTTCGTGAGTTTCAGCGCATCATCGGCGAAGAGGCGTTCACCCAGTGTCGCGAACTGCTTCACGGCGATGACCCCGATTTCGTGGTTGCCTGTGTCGGCGGCGGATCCAATGCAATGGGCATCTTCAGCGGCTTCATCGACACCAGCACCGCCCGTCTCATCGGCGTCGAACCAGCCGGCGGAGCAGCGGTTGGCCGCGGCGTTCCGGGCGTGGTGCACGGTATGCGTAGCTACCTCATGCAAGACGAACACGGTCAGGTGCAAGAGGCCCACTCGATCTCGGCTGGGCTCGACTATCCAGGCGTTGGCCCCGAGCACTCATACCTCGCCTCTATCGGCCGCGCCGAGTACCCCACGGTTACCGACGACGAAGTGATCTCGGCGTTTCAGCTCATGGCCCGTAGCGAGGGAATCATCCCGGCGCTCGAGTGCGCACACGCAATGGCTTGGATCGTGCGTGAGGCTCCCAAGATGCAGGGCAAGGTTGTGTTGATGAACCTTTCAGGCCGTGGCGACAAAGACGTTGGGCAGATGATGGAGATCTTGGGCTGATGACTTTTGGACGCATGGAAACAGAGTTCCGCGCCAAGCGTGAGCAAGGCCGCAAGCTGTTGGTGCCCTATGTGACCGGTGGGCTCACTGGTTGGCAGCAAGCCATTCGCGCTGCGGCCGATGCAGGCGCAGATGCCATCGAGATCGGCATCCCATTCTCCGATCCGGTGATGGATGGCCCAGTCATCCAAGAGGCATCGCAGCGCGCACTCGACGCCGGCGTCACGCCATTGAGCATCTTTGAAGAAGCCCGCGAACTCGAGGTGGGTATTCCGCTCGCGGTGATGTGTTACTACAACACCATTCATCACGCCGGCCACGAACGCTTCGCGTATCAGCTCGTGAGCGCCGGCATCTCCGCAGCCATCGTGCCCGACCTTCCGCTGGAAGAGTCGGGTCTGTGGTGCGCCGCCGCCGATGCTGCGGGCATCGAGACGGTCATGCTTGCGGCACCTACGGCTCCCGACGAACGCCTGCCGCGCATTGCTGCTCGGTCGCGTGGATTTCTCTACTCGGTTGGCCTGCTCGGCGTCACGGGCGAGCGCCTTTCGTTGGCTGCGTCGGCAACGGCATTGGCCAAGCGTCTCAAGGCTGTCACCGACGTACCCGTGCTCGTCGGTGTGGGCGTCTCAAACGCCGCTCAGGCCCGCGAGGCGTGCATGGTGGCCGACGGTGTCATCCAAGGCGCCAGCGTCGTGAGGCGGCTCATGGACGGCGGCCCCGAAGCGGTCGGCGAATACGTTGCCGAGGTGCGCGCCGCAATCACCTTCTAGCGCGCTGGGTTTGGGTCGCAGGTATCCCTCAGCCGACGACCGCCACCGACTACAAGTGCATCTATGACATCTCCTGATTGCGATCTCTGCGAAGCCGCCCGAATCACGCCATGGTTCCACGAGGACGACGTGTGTTGGATTGCCGAGTGCGAGATCTGCGCGGTGCCGATGGTGGTGTGGCGTGAACACGATGCCTCGCCACCTGATGACGTGAAGGCATACATGCATGCGCAGCTCGAGATGGTGGTGTCGGTGCACTTCGAGTTCGAGCATTACGTCGATGACAACATGCGCAATATCCCCGACCACTATCACGCCCATGCCAGGCCTCGAGGTGGATTCTTCGGCCATGGCCTGAAGCGCCCGTAACGCGACAGAGCACATGCTCTCCGGTTGTTCCGGGCGAGACATGTGCTCTATGTCGAAGTAAATCGAGTTGTTTGTGCAGCGTGAGCACTCGCTTGCCGTAATCCAGAGGATTCGCCGGGGCGGTGTCACGAGTCGGCTTCGACCCGCAGTTCACGCTTCGTAGTATTTCTATGAGTGATTACATTGCTACTCAGAGTGAGAGTTCTCAGATTGGCTTCCTGACGATTCCACGCATATCGTTCGCCCTCCTGCCCGTTCCGGGAGCATCGCTGCTCGTCAACGGCCTCACCATAACCAGTTGCCGCGTTGAGGGGCAAGGAAAATCTTCTGGAAAGTTTCAAGCAACCGTGACCACGCAACGTAGGTACTCACCCAGAGCGGTTGCACTTGCGAAGACCTGATGGTTTGCTGGGCCGACAGCCAAACTCACGGCGCGCGCTAAGGTGCTGAACCGTGCTCACTAACGGTGATATTGCCCCTGTCGTGAATCTCGCCGACCAAGACGGAAACGTGCTCGACTGGTCGTCATTGCGTGGTCGGCGGGTGATGGTGTTCTTCTATCCCAAGGCATCTACACCCGGATGCACGCAGCAGGCATGTGCGCTGCGCGATATCGCGGGCGACATCGGCGACACGCAGATCATTGGTGTGAGCCCCGACAAGTCGGCGTCTCAGAAGAAGTTCGCAGACAAGAACTCGCTGGCGTATCCGCTGCTGGCCGATGTCGATCATCAACTCGCAGAAGCGTTTGGCGTGTGGAAGATGAAGCAGCTCTACGGTCGCTCATACATGGGCATCGAGCGATCTGCGTTCCTCATCGACACCGACGGCACGGTGCTGCATGCGTGGTACAAGATCAGCCCCAAGGACACTCCGCTGAAGCTGCTCGAGGCGTTGCAGGCATGAGCGGTTTCCCTCACCCGGCCGATGTCATCGCTCATCGTGCGCCGTTTCTATTTGTCGACGAGATCACTGCGCTCGAGCCGGGGATCAGCGCCACTGGTCTGTGGCGCCTCACCGGCGACGAGTGGTTCTTTGCTGGTCACTTCCCTGGCCGACCCACGCTGCCCGGCGTGTTGATGTGCGAGGCCATTGCTCAGGTGGGTGCCATCGCCGTGCTCACCGACCCACGCTTCGCCGGCAAGCTGCCGTTGTTCGGTGGTCTCGATGCCGCCCGATTCCGTCGTCAGGTGGTGCCTGGCGACACGCTTGAGCTCACCGTCGAGCTGGGCCGAATGTCGGCGCGCGCGGGCAAGGGTTCGGGCAAGGCGTTACTGAACGGCGAGACCGCATGTGAGTGCGACCTGATGTTTGTGTTGGTGAACGCGTAGTTCTAGGCGCTGCCGGGCCCGATGATGATCGAGCCGTTGTGCCCACCAAATCCGAAGTTGTTCGAGATGGTTGGGCCGGGCACCCATTCGCGTGGAGCGCCCATGACAATGTCGACGCGCATGTCGTCGGACAACTTCGTGGTGCCTGCGGTGGGTGGAATGAGGCGATGCTGCATCGAGAGCAGCACTGCGGCGGCCTCAAGTGCACCAGCGGCGCCAAGGGGATGGCCGGTGACGCCCTTGATGCTG
>JAPKZR010000255.1 GCA_026393695.1 Actinomycetota bacterium | reverse complement strand
TACTGCAATCGCCATTGGGTTCTGCGTTGCCTTCACGTTGTACGTGGGCTTCAACCCAGGTTGGTTCATCGGCCTCAGCGAGACCGTTGTCAACGTGGCTCGCCCCGCAGTCGGCGGATGATCAGGCGCGGCTTCGTGCCGCCGCTGCTTGGCGCACGAGTTCGTCGAACACGTTCTGCTGCTCAGGGTCCTCATGGGCCGTGTCTTCGGGATGCCACTGCGTTGCAACCACCCATGTTGCTGATTCAAGCTCGACCGGCCACTGCGTTGCAACCACCCATGTTGCTGATTCAAGCTCGACCGCCTCAAGCGTGCCGTCGTCGGCGTGCCCAACCACGCGCAAGCCGTTGCCAACTGTGCCGATGATTTGGTGATGCACGCTGTGGCAGCGCTGCGGGCGGCTTGTGCCAAACGCTTTGGCCAGGCGGCAGTCGGGCTCTAACGATACCGGGTGATATTGCAGCCAATGATCTTGGTTACCGATGTCTTGGATCAAGGTGCCGCCAAGGGCCACATTGAGAATCTGTAACCCGCGGCACAAGCCGAGAACGGGAAGATCGTGGTCGATCGCTGCGCGCATCACGGTGAGCTCAACTTCGTCGTGCTCGTGCACGATGCCGTACAACTGCTCGGCCGTGGAAGCGTCGCCATAACGACGCGGATCGATGTCGCCTCCACCGTGGAAGAGCACACCGTCGACCCGGCCGATGAGATCGATGAGTCGGCCATCGAGCAGCTCAGGCATTGGCGGAATCATCATCGGGATGCCTCCGGCGCGCTCGATAGCGCGGTAGTAACGCTGTCCTGACGCATATGCCTCGGCGCGCACGCCCTTGGCCTGAGAACTCTGGCGACCCACGATGATGATGATCGGTGCACTCACCGGGTCAGTCTGCCGCGTCGGCGCCTCGCCAAGCGACAACTTGCGTTGTTGTCAGCGACTGCTGATCTCGGCCACTTCGTAACCGGCACCACGAGCGGCAGCGAGAATGTCGTCGGCGTGACCGCGACCCTTCACCTCGAGTACGGCCTGAACGCCGGTTTCGCGAACGTGTAGATCGACGCCGTCGCGCACGTGCTCTACCTCGATCAAGTTGGCGCCGAGCTCGGCAAACAATGCCAACAGTCGAGCGAGACCGCCGGGACGATCGCTGATGCGCGCAAACACGATGAGGCGCCGACCAGCACGCGTTTCGTGGCGGCGCACAAGGCCGGGCAATACCCCAAGGTCGACGTTGCCGCCCGAGAGCACCACACAGGTGTTGCCATCGGTGGCAGGCTTCACCAGCTTGGTCATGAGCGCGGAGACGCCAACCGCGCCGGCCCCTTCGACCACGAGCTTCGAGCGCTCGAGCAGCAGCATCATTGCGTCGGCCACCGAGTTCTCGTCGACCACAACGATGTCGTCGAGCCATTGCTCAACCAGCGGCCGCGTGATGTCGCCTGGGCGTTTCACCGCGATGCCATCGGCCAATGTGACGACCGCACCTGCCGGCGCCGCTCCCTGCACATAGGGCGCACATGCATCGACTTGCACACCGATCACGCGCACATGCGGCAACTGTTGCTTCAGCGCAAGTGCCACTCCCGAAGCCAGCCCACCACCGCCGAGTGGAATGATCACCTGACGAAGGTTCTCGATGTCTTCGAGCAACTCAAGTCCGAGCGTGGCTTGGCCGGTGATGATCGACAGATCATCGAACGGATGGCAAAACGCCATGTTCGCTTGCGCGGAGCGAGCTCGGGCCGACGCGACCGCGTCGTCCAGTGAGTCGCCGCCCTCAACAACCGTTGCGCCGTATCCGCGGCACGCCGCCACTTTCGCAATCGAGGCCCCAGCGGGAACGAAGATCTCGCACGGCACATTGCGGGTTCTCGCTGCAAACGCCAACGCCTGGGCGTGGTTGCCTGCGCTGCCAGCTGTGACACCGTTGAGCGCTGCGTCTCCAAGATCGGCAAGCTTGTTGAGTGCGCCACGGATTTTGAACGAACCGGTGCGCTGCAAGCTCTCGACCTTGAGCACGATGTCGCCGCCGCACATCGCGCTCAACGCTGCAGAGGTGGTGACCGGAGTGTGCTGCACGTAGGCGCGGGCCGCGGCTCGCGCTGAAACGATTGACTCAATTGAAATCGGCGCGCGTTCCATGATGTCGCCTACGGTACAACCGTGCGTGCGCTGCTTCTTGCCAACTCCAACGATTGCGATCCCGGGTACACAGGCGAACGATTTCGTCACCATGGATATTCGTTTACTGAGTGTCATCGCGAGCGTCCCAACGAATGGCCCTCGCTCGATGGCATCGATCAAGTGGTGTTGCTCGGCAGCGATTGGAGCGTCTACTGGCCACACATCGCCGAGGAAGTGAATGCTGAGCTCGCGCTCATACGAACAGCGCATGCTCGCGGCGTGCCGGTGTATGGCATCTGTTTCGGCGCGCAGTCGATGGCAGCTGCCCTTGGCGGCACGGTTGTTCGTGCCCCCGAACCCGAGGTCGGCTGGCACGACGACGTCGTGAGCACGCTTGGTGACGTGATTGCTCCGGGTCCGTGGATGCAGTGGCATTACGACGTGCTCACCGTGCCGCACGGCGCCGAAGAACTGGCTCGGTCGCCGCGTGCACCGCAGGCCTTCCGGCTCGGCCGCAGTTTCGCCACGCAGTTTCATCCAGAGGCAAACGACTCGATCATTGCTCGGTGGTCAAGCGGCAAGGGCGGCGACGAGTTACGCGCGCAGGGCATTGATGTTGCCGATCTTCGTGCCGAGACAGCGCGCAACGTGCTGACGAGCCGTCCCAATGCGAGCCGCATTGTCGACTGGTACGTCGAGCACATCGTCGGTAGCTGACCCACGGCTGATCTACGGCCGCCCGTGGCCCGCAAGGGTCGCACATTCGGGGGTATCGCGCCTGTTAAACCTTGCATTACTAGCCGTTCTCGGGGGCGGCAGTAGGGAGGATTATCAGATGTCAGACATCGTTGATGAGGACCGCGAACACCTAC
>JAPKZR010000324.1 GCA_026393695.1 Actinomycetota bacterium | reverse complement strand
GTGGCCGTCAAGAAGCGGCCGCTGCCGCCGGTTGCAGGTGAAGAGCGTCAAGCGTTCATCCAGCAGGCACAGGCCGACTTCCAAGATTTCGCCATCATCGGCGACGCAGTCGCAGCAATCGAGGACGGCATTCTCGTGCTCCGCGTGGACCTGCGTCCACCAGACCAGCGCGGATGACTGCTTCGTTGCGCACCCGTGCAACGTCTACCGATCTACCGCTCGTCGCTGGCGCTCTCGCAGTTTTCGCGTGGGGCTTTGGTCCGCTGATTGTTCGCGGCATTCACGCCTCTGCTGCGTCGATCATCGTCTTTCGCTTTGCATTCGCCGTGCCGGTGATGATTCCCATTGCGTACCTCGCGGGAGGCCGACTCTCGCTGGCCGTGTTTCGCCAAGCGCTTGGGCCTGGTGTGCTGTTTGCGTTGTCGACTATGGCCAGTTTCTCGTCGTACAAGGCGACGTCGATTGCGCTTGCCACGTTGATTCCAGCGGTGCAGCCAGCGTTGATTTTGTTCATTGCCTCTCGGCTGTTCGGCGAGCGCTTGCCTGCACGACGGGTGGTGTGCGCTGTTGCGGCGCTGTCGGGTGTCTTTGGCGTGGTGCTCGCCTCGGGCAACACCAGTGGCACGGCCATGCGCGGCAACTTGTTGGCGCTTTCAAACCTGTTTCTCTGGACCGCCTATTTCGTGCAAGTGAAACGCGTTCGATCTACCGAAACTCACTCGTGGTCGTTCCTCGCGGCGGTGTTCACAGTTGCGTCGTGTGTGGCCATTCCATGGGGTCTCACGGCCTCCACCGATATTCACGCCGTCGGGGGCGCCGACTGGTTGCTGCTCGGCCTTACGGTTGTTGGGCCGGGTCTGATGGGACACGGGCTGATGACTTGGGCGCAGCGCCAGCTCGACATGACCGTGGCTTCGCTGCTCACCTTGGCTTGCCCCGTGATCTCGGCAACCGGAGCGTGGCTCATCTTTGACGAGAAGTTGCGCGCACTTCAGGGGTTCTTTGCGGCTGTGGTGCTGGTTACGCTGGCCGGAATTGTGGTTGACGCACGATCTTGAGCGGCAACCCAACGTACGTTGTCCGGTCCGGCAGAGTAGTTGCTAAACTCCCCTTCGCAATATGCGGATGTGGCTCAGCTGGTAGAGCATCACCTTGCCAAGGTGAGGGTCGCGAGTTCGAATCTCGTCATCCGCTCGTTGAGAAAGGCCTGATCGGCGCCCCTCGGGGAACTGGTCAGGCCTTTTGCCTTTTCGAGCCGTTCAAGGGGCGAATGGTTATCGTCCTTGAAAGTTGGGACGACGCTTCTCGATGAAGGCTTTCATGCCTTCGATCTGATCTGCGGTGCCACTGCACCGTCGTACGGCTTCGCGCTCGATGCGCAGGGCTTCGTCGAGCGGCAGGTGCTCGGCGCCCACAACAGCGCGCAGCACGCCTGCCACGGCCAGGGGAGGTTGGGCAGCGAGCTCTTCGGCAAGGTCGAAGGCGCGAGCTTTGAGTTCATCGATTGGGTGAATCTCATGAACCAAGCCGATGGCGAGCGCGGTGGGCCCATCGATCTTCTTCGCCCTCAGAATCAGGTCGAGCGCATGAGCCCTGCCGACGGTGCGGGTCAATCGGGCCGTGCCGCCCCACGCGGGAACGGTGCCGAGGTCGAGCTCGGGCAGGCCGATCTGTGCGCCTTCGCTGGCCGCAAATCGGAAGTGGCAGGCGAGCGGGAGCTCGAGTCCGCCGCCGAGGCAGTAGCCGAACATGGTGGCGATGACTGGTTTGTCGAGTTGCTCGATCGCAGCGAGTACCCGCAGCCGCTGATCGAGAACCGCTTCGAACCCGCCTCGATCATCGGCGTTGGACCGCAGCTGTTTGAGATCCATCCCAACGCTGAAGTGCTCAGTGCCGGCCGCGGTGATGACGATGGCGCGAACCTCGCGATCATCCTGAAGCGACATCACTGCACGCTCCAGTTCGTCCATGTACTCGAGGGTCATCCGATTGTGAGGTGGGTGCTGGTTCTCGAGGATCACCACGCGTCCACGCCGTTCGATCTTGAGGGCAGTGTTGCTCATCACGCCATCCTGCCCGGACGTGGCTCTATGACGAGAACTGGGCGCCGGCGCGCGCAACCTTGAATACGTAGGTCCATTGCAGCAGCACCATCCACCGGCGGTAGATCTGCAGTTCATAGCCGTGTTCGGCGGCGATGCGGCCGATGTCGGTGTCGCAACCTTCGGCCAACGAGAGCAGCACCACG
>JAPKZR010000022.1 GCA_026393695.1 Actinomycetota bacterium | reverse complement strand
TGGACGACGCAACGCCTCGGCGAGGTCGCTGGGATCGAGACGAGCGGGATCTGCCACGGCGAGGCGAACCCATGCCAATGCGGCGCGAATAGCGGTGCGCTCGCAGAACTCGGCGCCGACGCCGCCGCTGACCGCGATTCCGGCTGCGCTGAGGCCAAGTTGCACAGGCGCGAGCAATGCATTCACGCGGGTGAGCACGGCGATGTCGGCCGTGCCGGTTCCGGCCTCGAGGGCGGCGGCCACGGCAGCAACAGTGGCACCGAGTGCGTCGGCCGCAGCAACCACGCGCAGCCCCTGAGTATCGGGGCGCGCGGCACGAATGACCTTGGCAACGCGGCGCCGATTGTGGCGAACCAAACGATCGGCTGCCTGCACCACATCGCCAGGACAGCGATAGTTCACCTCAAGCGGATGCATGCCCGCATTAGGGAACAGCGACTCGAAATCGATGAGCCACGCCGGATCGGCACCGCTATACCCATAGATGGTTTGGTCGTCGTCGCCCACACCAAACACGCTGAAGTTGGGAGCCGACAACAGCCGAACCAACAACACATGCGCTGGCGTGAGGTCTTGAAACTCGTCGACCAGCAAGAGTCGACACGCGCGCTGGGCAACGCGACGCGTCTCGGCGTCGGCAAGCAACAACTCGAGCGCGCGATAGATCTGATCGTCGAAATCGATGGCACCTTCGGCCTCGAGCACGGCGCGATACTTCGGCCAGAACGCAGCGAAGCCAGCGACATCGCCGTCGTAGATTGCCTCAACATCGGCCGGGCTACGCAGGCCAAGACGCACCATGCTGAGCGCCTCAATCCATGTGGCAACCGGGTCTGTATTGCGTTTGCGCGGAAACTGAACCAGCCGCCCAATGATGCGACGCACATCGATCTCGTCGATGGTTCGGTAGTTGCGACTCTGGCGAGCAAACGGGGCGCTGCCGTTCACAATGGCCAACGCGATCGCGTTGAGCGTGCGCACGCGCAGACCGCGTAGATCGTCGGTGCGAGCCTGCATCTCTTCTTGGGCACGCTTGTTGAAGGCCACAAGACTGACTGCGCTTGGCGGCAACCGCCAAGCGTTCACAAGGTGCCGAGCGCGCTCGGTGAGCACGCGCGTCTTGCCACTTCCGGCCGGGGCGATAATGCGCGCGGCGCCGCCGGAGTGAAGCACGGCGGCGCGTTGGTCGGGTGCGAGTTCGATGGTGGCATCGGCGCCAACGGGCACTACGAGCGAGCCGTGCTCAATGGCCACGGCATGCAACACATCAAGGCCGTCGATGGGTTCGCAGCACCGGGCGGGTCCGCCATCGAGCCACACCCTCGATCCGTCGGGCAGTTCGACATCGCCGGGGCCGTCGTGCACAGCCGTAGCGCCGAGAGCGATGGCCGCATCGATCAGTGGCCAATGAGGTTGCTCAGCGGTGGCGTCGATGGCGTTGCTCCACACGAGGTGATGCAGCAGGTCGAGAGCGAACGTAAATCGTGGACCAAGTTGGTATGGCGGCAGCGATGTGACCGAGTGCGCCGGCTCGCGAAACGAGTGGACAACACCCGGCGCAAGCTCGACAACGATGCGCCGACCCGCTGCCGCGTGAGCCGCGAGTTCGAGCACGGTTGCGTGAGCATCGCCGAGAACCGCT
>JAPKZR010000010.1 GCA_026393695.1 Actinomycetota bacterium | reverse complement strand
GGCTCTGGCAAGACAACGTTGCTGAGTTTGATCCCACGGCTCTTCGACGCCACGTCGGGCTCAGTGATCGTGAACGGTGTCGACGTTCGCGACCTCGACCCCGATCTGCTGTGGGGACGAATTGGGCTCGTTCCCCAAAAGCCGTATCTCTTCTCGGGCACAGTTGCCAGCAACCTCCGCTTCGCCGACCCCAATGCCACCGACGAAGACCTGTGGGCCGCACTCGCAATCGCCCAAGCAACCGATTTCGTCTCAGCCATGCCGGGCCAACTCGATGCCCCAATCGCCCAAGGTGGCTCCAACGTTTCTGGCGGCCAGCGCCAACGACTGGCAATCGCTCGAGCCTTGGTGCGTAAGCCCGAGATCTATCTGTTCGACGACTCGTTCTCTGCGCTCGACCTCGCAACCGACGCCCGCCTCCGCGCCGCGCTTGCTCCGCACACCGCCAATGCAACGGTGGTCATCGTTGCGCAGCGCGTGTCCACCATCATCAATGCGAACCAGATTTTGGTGATCGAAGACGGCACGGCCGTGGGCCTCGGCACTCACGCCGAACTGCTCGCAACGTGCCCCACGTATGCCGAGATTGTTGCGTCACAGATGAGCGCCGAGGACGCGGCATGAGCGATCCAGCCGCAACCGCAGCGCCCAAGCAGCCAGGGTCCGAGTTACGCAGCATGGGCCCTGCCGGGCGCATGGCCAGCATGGGCATGCCCGCAGAGAAATCAAAAGACTTTGGCGGCTCATCACGCCGCCTGCTCGCTCAACTTCGACCCGAACGAGTCGGCGCCATCATGGGCGTGGTGCTGGCTTTGGGCAGCGTCACCCTCTCGGTTCTGGGGCCTCGAATTCTCGGCCATGGCACCGACATCATCTTCAAAGGCTTGATCCACCGCGATGTCGGCATCGACTTCCACGCCCTGCGCAATGTGCTGCTCGGCGTTGTGGTTCTCTACATTGCGTCGGCCACTCTGTCGTTGCTGCAATCGTTCACGTTGGCCAAGGTGGTTCAGCGCACGATGTATCGCCTACGCGCCGATGTCGAAGACAAGCTCAACCGTTTGTCGTTGAGCTACGTCGACTCACAACCGCGTGGCGACATGCTCAGCCGCGTCACCAACGACATCGACAATATCTCGCAGAGCATGCAGCAGTCGCTGAGCATGGTGCTCACCTCAACGCTCAGCCTGGTTGGCGTGGTCATCATGATGTACATCATCTCGCCAGTGCTCGCCAGCGTTGCTGTCATCACCATTCCGTTGTCGTTCTACGTCATTCGGGTCGTGACCAAGCGTTCAAAGCTGCGTTTCATCGCGCAGTGGTCGCACACTGGCGCACTGAACGCACAGATCGAAGAGGCCTTCACGGGTCACGCACTGGTCAAGGTTTTTGGTCGCCAACGCGAGATTGAGCAACGCTTCAGCGACAAGAACGACCAGCTCTACGAAGCAAGTTTCGGAGCACAGTTCATCGCTGGCCTCATTCAGCCCGCGATGATGTTCCTCGGCAACCTCAACTTCGTGGCCATCGCCGTCATCGGTGGGCTGCGCGTTTCGTCTGGAGCAATGAGCCTTGGCGATGTGCAGGCGTTCATTCAATACTCACGCCAGTTCACGCAGCCGCTCACCCAACTCGCCTCGATGGCCAACGTGTTGCAGTCCGGCATTGCCTCGGCCGAGCGAGTCTTTGAGTTGCTCGACGCTCCCGAACAAAGCGCCGATGCGCCGGTTCCCGAGACCACACCAGAGCCACGCGGCCGGGTTGAGTTCGACCATGTGTCGTTCTCGTACGACCCAGCGAATCCGCTCATCACCGACCTATCGCTCATCGCCGAGCCCGGCCAGACCGTGGCCATCGTTGGACCCACCGGAGCCGGCAAGACCACGCTGGTGAACCTCATCATGCGCTTCTACGAAATCGGTGGAGGCGCCATCCGCCTCGACGGTGTCGACATTTCGCAGATGCCTCGGCGCGACCTGCGCAGCAACGTGGGCATGGTGTTGCAAGACACCTGGCTGTTCAGCGGAACCATTCGCGAGAACATCGCCTACGGGCTCGTTGGTTGCGCTGAAGAGCAAATTCTCGAAGCAGCTCGAGCTACCTACGTCGATCGATTCGTCCATTCGTTATCCGAGGGCTACGACACTCGTATCGACGACGAAGGCGGCGCGATCAGTGCTGGCGAGAAGCAGCTCATCACCATCGCCCGAGCCTTCTTGGCCGACCCAGCAATCTTGATTCTCGACGAAGCAACAAGCTCCGTCGACACCCGCACTGAGGTCTTGATCCAGCACGCAATGGCCGCGCTGCGCTCAAAGCGCACCAGCTTTGTGATCGCTCATCGACTCAGCACCATTCGCGATGCCGACCTGATTTTGGTGATGGACGCCGGCAGCATCGTTGAGCAGGGCAACCACCATGAACTCCTTGCCAAGCGTGGTGCGTATTATGCGCTCTACAACGCACAGTTCGCGGCAGCTGCTGTCGATATCTAACACCTCGGGGAGAACCTGTTGAAGCAACTATCTGGTGTCGATGCATCGTTTCTCTACATGGAGACCGCTGCCCAGTTCGGCCACGTGTCGAGCCTCTCGGTGTACGAACGACCATCAGATCAGCCTGACTACGACCCACTCAGTGAGTGGCGCGAACAGATCGCCCAGCGTCTGCATTTGCTCGAACCGCTGCGGCGCCGCATTCGCGAAGTGCCCTTCGGTCTCGACCATCCGTTTTGGGTCGAGGACCCAAACTTCGATCTCGACTTCCATGTGCGTCACACCGCTGTTCCATCGCCAGGCAACGATCATCAGATCGGCGAACTCGTCGTGCGCATCGTGGGCCGCCCGCTCGACCGCGGCCGCCCGCTGTGGGAGACCTACGTCATCGAGGGTTTGCCCGAGAATCGGTTCGCCATTCTCACCAAGGTTCATCACGCCACCATCGATGGCGCATCGGGTTCTGAGCTGCTGATGCTGATGCTCGATCACCAACCCGATGGCGGCGAGTTCGAAGCCGCCACCTCCGAGTGGAAGCCCGAGCGAATCCCTTCGGATAATGAGATGATCGCCCGCGCTGCGGGCAAGCTCATTCGCAAGCCTGGTCGAGCGTTGTTGCTCGGTGCGCGAACCGCACGCGACCTTGGCCGCGCCACGCGCAACCCTGCACTCGTCGCTGCCGCAGATCAAGCCCGCGCCAGCTTGCGCGGCCCGCTCGGCGCGATGCTGAACATCGGCCGCAAGCGCGAAGACGAAGAAGCCGTGGGCCCTCCCCCATCGCTCACTGCGCCACGAACCCCGTTCAACGCCAACATCACTGCGCACCGCCGGTTTGCCTACGGATCAGTGCCCCTCGGCACGATCAAAGAGATCAAGAATGC
>JAPKZR010000230.1 GCA_026393695.1 Actinomycetota bacterium | reverse complement strand
GCCCAAGCTTGCGCCCACAGAAGCTCAGGTCGAGCGGGCCAGCCGTGCCTACAAAGACCTCAACCTGTTGGCCGCCAAATTGCTGGCACCCAGCGGCATCTTGATGACCTTCTCGTGCAGCGGCGGCATGAGTCCCGTCTTGTTTCAAAAGGTGGTTGCTGGAGCCGCGCTCGATGCTCGTCGCAACCTGCGGATCATCGGTCGGCTCGATCAGCCAAGCGACCACCCGGTGCCGTTGAACTTTCCAGAAGCTGCGTATCTCAAGGGCCTCATCCTCGAGGCCGACTGAAATTGGTAGCCACGGAAATTAGTGGCCGCTGGCCGACTCTTGCACCAGTTCAATCAGCGTGCCGAAGCTGCCCTTTGGATGGATAAACGCAACGATGGTGTTGCGGCTTCCCGGACGTGGTGCTTTGTCGATTGGCGTTGCGCCCGCTGCGATCATCGAAGCCAACGCCTCGGCACAGTCGTTCACCCGATAGCCGATGTGGTGCAGACCTTCGCCACGCTTTTCGATGGCCTTGGCCACCGGTGAGTTCTCGTTGGTTGGCGTGAGCAACTGGATGTAGCTCTCGGCCACCTTCAGCAGTGCTTCTTCGACACCATCAGACTCGACCGTCTCACGATGCTCAACCGTTGCGCCAAATGCGCGCTGGTAATAGTCGATTGCGGCCTCAAGGTCGCGTACGGCAATGGCAACGTGGTCAATCTCAGTCAGCAGCATTCGACGAGCCTACGGCCGCCGCATCGCCCGCCGCTAACTGTCGTAACGCGTCAGCGCACGGCAACCGTGCGCTGACGCTTTATAGAGATCAGCCGCCGTGACGGCGGAAGATGGTGATCTTGTCCTCGCCGATGAGCTCACGCTTTTCGGGGTTATCGATGCCGAGACCCTCGGTTGGGGCCAGGCACAAAATGCCGATCTTGCCTTCGTGCTCGTTGCGGTGGATCTTCAGCGAGGCATCGCCCACTTGCTCGAGCGGATACACGGCCGACAGCAGCGGCTGGATGCGACCCATGTCGATGAGCCGGTTGGCCTGCCATGCCTCGGAGTAGTTGGCGAAGTGCGAACCAATGAGGCGCTTGAGCTTCATCCAGAAGTGGCGGTTGTCGAACTCGACCATGTAGCCAGCGGTTGCGGCACACGTGACCACGGTGCCGCCGCGGCGACACGCGAAGATCGACGCACCCATGGTCTGGCGGCCGACATGCTCGAACACGATGTCTGGGTCGTCGCCAGCGAGCGAGCGAATCTTCTTGCCGAAACGGCGCCATTCGCCTTCGTCCTGGGTGACATCGTCTTTCCAGAACTTGTAGCCCTCGGCCTTGCGGTCGATGACGGCCTCGACGCCAAGCTCGTTGAGCAGCGCAGCCTTCTCGGGTGAGCTGACCACACCAACGGGGATGCCGCCGCCGTTGAGTACGTATTGCGTGGCGTAGCCGCCGATGCCGCCGGTGGCGCCCCAGATCAGCACGGTGTCGCCCTGCTTCATGCGGGCACCGTGCTCGCCCACGAGCATGCGGTAGCTGGTGCTGTTGCACAGTGCGTTGACAGCTGATTCTTCCCACGTGAGGTGGCTGGGCTTGGGCATGAGCTGGTTGGCCTTCACGATGGTGAGGTCGGCCAAGCCGCCGAAGTTGGTCTCGAAGCCCCAGATGCGCTGATTGCTCGCGTGCATCGAGTCGTTATGCGCGCTTGGGTCTTGGTCGTCGACATGGTTGCAATGCACGGTGACCCTGTCGCCGGGCTTCCAGTTGCGAACGGCCGAACCAACGCGCAACACCACGCCCGAGGCGTCGGAGCCAACTACGTGATAGTCGAGTGCGTGGCGCCGGCCGAGCTCGCTCTCTTTGCCGAGGCGATCGAGAAAGCCGAACGTTGGCAGCGGCTCGAAGATGCTGGTCCACACGGTGTTGAAGTTGATCGAGCTGGCCATCACGGCAACGACGGCTTCGTCGGGGCCGATCTCGGGCCGGGCCACATTGCCAATATGCAAGCTCTTGCGGGGATCCTTGTCGGCCGAGGCAACGCCTTCGAACATGCCCATGTCTTCGCGGCGCACATATGCGGCCCGATACGAGTCGGGCAATGGGATGCTGCTGAGCTCGGCTCCGGATGCACCGGCTTGGATGGCTTCAAGGATCTTTTCCATCCGCTGACATTACCTATTGATAGCGAGCGACCTCTAACCGTTCATCTCCGGTTTTGTCGGCCGCTTCTGCTCGCTTACCGCTCGGTAGCATCTCTCGCCTACGCTCGAATTCATTGACTTCGACCGCTTGCGGTCCAAAAGAAAGGTCTGGCCATGGCTGGTTCATACATCGTTGCTGGAGCACGTACCCCTATTGGCAAGATGAGCGGCGCCCTCGCCAGCTTCAGCGCTGCCGACCTCGGCGGGTTCGCCATTAAGGCCGCTCTCGAGCGCGCCGGCGTTTCACCCGAAGCCGTTGAGCACGTGATCATGGGCCAAGTGCTCATGGCGGGCCAGGGCCAAGTGCCTTCACGTCAGGCCGCCGTCAAGGCTGGCATCCCCATGAGCGTGCCCAGCATCAACATCAACAAGGTGTGCTTGTCGGGTCTCAACAGCATCTACCTCGCCGATCAGATGATCGCTGCCGGCGACGCCGACATCGTCATCGCTGGCGGCATGGAGAGCATGACTAATGCCCCATACCTGGCCCCTGGCGCTCGTGGCGGCTTCCGCTACGGCAACACCGAGCTCGCTGACGCCATCATCAAAGACGGCCTCTGGTGCGCATTCGATGCTTGCCTGATGGGCCTCGGCACCGACCGTTACGTGGGCGACACCATCACCCGCGATCAGCAAGACGAGCTCGCCATGAAGAGCAACGTTCGCGCCGCCGCCGCAATCGCAGCTGGCCGCTTCAACGACGAGATCATCCCGGTCTCGATTCCTCAGCGCAAGGGCGATGCCCTCATTGTCGACACCGACGAAGGCGTGCGCGCCAACACCACAATGGAGTC
>JAPKZR010000021.1 GCA_026393695.1 Actinomycetota bacterium | reverse complement strand
GAAGCATTGAGGCTGTTTCGTGAGGTACTCGCGCCGGCCACGATCAGCGTCGATCACACGAAGTTCTTGTCGTTCGTGCCTGCCGCTCCCACCGAGGCGTCGATCTTGTTCGATCTTGTGGTTGGCGCCAGCAGTATCTATGCCGGCTCGTGGATGGAAGGCGCTGGCGCGGTTTTCGCTGAGAACCAAGCGTTGCGCTGGCTGGCCGACCTTGCCGGCCTTCCCCCTTCGGCGGGAGGCGTCTTTGTCAGCGGGGGAACCAACGGCAACTTGTCTGCGTTGATTGCCGCTCGTCACCATTGGCGCCAGAAATCGTTGGGCAGCAATGATCGCGCTCGTGGCCTCATCGTCACGTCGGGTGGCGCGCACTCGTCGATAGCTTCGGCGGCCCGAGCAATGGATGCCGATGTGTTGGTCGTTCCCACTCTGGACCCCGGCCGTCTTGACGGTGCCTCGCTTGAGGTGTGCATCAACACGATGAGCTATCACGATCGTTCGCGCGTGTTCGCAATTGTGGCCACTAGTGGCACCACGAACGCGGGCATCATCGACGATCTCGAAGGCGCCGGTCGCGTCGCCAACGAGATGGGCGCGTGGTTCCATGTCGATGGCGCCTACGGCGCAGCGGCGTTGTGCTCACCCACGCAGCGCCCCAAGTTCGCGGGCATCGAACGGTGCGACAGCTTCATTGTCGATCCGCACAAGTGGCTGTTTGCTCCGTTCGATTGTTGTGCATTGCTCTATCGCGACCCGGCTGTGGCGCGGGCCGCGCACACTCAGCACGCCGGCTATCTCGATGTGTTACACGACGATGCTGTGGCCGATGTCGAGTGGAATCCCAGCGACTATGCGCATCACCTCAGCCGTCGTGCGCGTGGTCTGCCGTTTTGGTTCAGCCTTGCCACCCACGGCACGCGCCGATACGCCGAGGCGATCGATATCACGATGCGGCTCACAGCCAATGTGGCCGAGTTGATTGGTGAGGCACCGCACGTAGAGCTGCTGCTCGAGCCCGAGCTGTCGATTGTGTTGTTCCGACGTCGTGGCTGGAGTCCAGCCGAGTATCAGGCGTGGAGCTCGCGTGAACTGATCAGCGGCCATGCGTTCGTCGTGCCCACCGTATGGTTGGGCGAGACCGTTCTCCGACTCTGTTTTGTAAATCCACTGACCACCATCAATGAAGTGAGTGACATCTTGGACTCGTTGCTGTGAACGCCGATCTTGTTATCAACAACGCATTGCTCGTTGCCACCGTCGACGCGAACCGTCGCGAGTTGCCGGGTGGTTGGGTCGCAATTCGCGATGGCATCATTGTTGGGGTTGGCTCGTCATCAGACCCGTGCCCGCAGGCCGATCGGGTCATTGACGCAACCGATTGCTTGGTCACGCCGGGTCTCGTCAACACCCACCACCACCTGTACCAAAACCTCACTCGCGCGTATCCGCCGATGACCAAGGCTCCACTGTTTGGTTGGCTCAAGGAGCTCTATCCGCTGTGGGCTGGCATCGACGAGGAAGCCGTGTTCACGTCGGCCTGGGTTGGTCTGGCCGAACTCGCGCTTGGCGGGTGCACCACCTCGACCGACCATCTGTATTTACACCCGCGCGGTGCCGGCGATCTGCTTGCCGCCGAAATCGCCGCTGCCGTAGATCTCGGGATGCGTTTTCATCCCACTCGTGGCTCCATGTCGTTGTCCGAGAAAGACGGCGGTCTGCCGCCCGACATCGTGGTGCAAGACGACGACGAAATCCTGGCCCAAAGCGAAGCGGCGGTGCTGCGCTTCCACGACCGCAGTCACGGCGCAATGGTGCGCGTGGCCTTGGCGCCGTGCTCACCGTTTAGCGTCACCGAGCAGTTGATGGTGCGATCTGCCGAACTCGCTGAGCGACTCGATGTTCGGCTGCACACCCACTTTGCCGAGAACTCTGAGGACGACGCGTTCTCTTTGGCCACGTTTGGCTGCCGCCCGATGGAGTACCTCGAGCGCACCGGTTGGTGTGGCCCGCGCACATGGGTTGCGCATTGCGTGATGCCGAATCACGACGAGATTCATCGCCTCGGTGCGGCTGGCGTGGGCGCGGCCCACTGTCCGAGCAGCAACATGATTCTTTCGTCCGGCATTGCGCCCATTGTCGATCTGCGTGCCGCAGGGGTGCATGTTGGCCTGGGCGTCGATGGTTCGTCGTCGGCCGACGCTGCCTCGATGTGGCTTGAGGCGCGCACCGCAATGCTGCTCGCCAAGCTGCGCGATGGAGCTCACGCTGGCCACGCTCGTATGGCGCTCGAGATTGCCACCGAAGGCGGCGCTGGTTGTCTCGGCCGCATCGGTGAGATCGGCACACTCGCAGTTGGTGCCGTTGGCGACGTAGCCGTGTGGTCGCTGACGGGCCCGGCGTTTGCGGGCGCCATTGCTGATCCCGTTGAGGCGTGGTTGCGTTGCGGGCCGGTATCTGCGCGAGACACCATCGTGCATGGGCGCTCAATCGTGAGCAACGGTTTACTGGTGAGTCCCGATGTCGACGATCACCTTCGCACGCATCGTCGCATCGCCGCGAGAATTCAACACGTTGGCTAGTTAAGTACCAAGGTCACTGCCGTTTCCACTTGCTACACATCGCTAGCGAGACATCGCCGCCTGGTAAGCGGTGTCAGCAACCCAGCGCGTAGGCCACAGCGGCACAAACCCGATACATGTCGTCGTCGCCAACCTCACCGACAAGCCCCGTCAGGTCTCTTTGGCGCACCGTGTGGATGCCGTCGCAGTTGATGACGCTGGCGCGGCTGAGTCCTGCTGCGCTCCAGTCGAAGAGAACCTCGGCCCCGATGCCTCGGATTGACGATGTGATCTCAGCAATGGTCACGAGTTCGCGAACCTCGATCACGGCATCCCTCGTGAGCACAAGGACCAGGCGGCTCTTGCCGCCAACCGTCGTTGATGGTGAATGTTGAGCGCATCGCATGAAGCTAGCGCCAGACGTCATCATCTCATCCGCGTGCGCACGCGCGGCCCTGGCTGCGATTTAGCCCCAGCGTGTTTGGCCGAAGCGGTAGCCCACGCTGCGCACGGTCTGGATCAGGTTCTGGTGTTCCTCGCCGAGCTTGG
>JAPKZR010000203.1 GCA_026393695.1 Actinomycetota bacterium | reverse complement strand
TCCGACGATGTTGCGGTCGGCAAAGACGACGATGACGACGAAACATCGGAGACCGTTCTCATCGTGCTCATCGCGGCGCTCGGAGTTGCTGTAGTCGTCGCCGGCGGAGTGATCTACCGCAAGCGCGCCGACAAAGACGACTGACGCACGAGTACGTTAAGCGCATGAAAACAGGACGTTGTCTGTGCGGTGAAGTGACCTTCGAACTCAGCGGTGATCTCATCGCTACGGCGGTGTGCCATTGCGATCATTGCCAGCGACAAAGTGGTGGCGCCTTCTCGGTGAACCTCCTTGCGCACGAGTCGCAGCTCGCCATCACGGGCGAGCTGAAGACCTACGAGGAGACCGGCGAGAACAACGACAACGTCTATGTGCGTCGTCGCTTTTGCCCATCGTGCGGTTCGCCGATTGTGTCCGAGCTCGCACTCTCGCCAGGCATCATCGCCGTAAAGGCTGGCGCGCTCGACGACAGGTCAATCGTGAACCCCACCGTCGAGGTGTGGTGTATCGACCGTCAGCCGTGGGTGAGCTTGCCCGGCATGGCAGTGTCGATGGAGCGCGAGTAAGCCGCAAGCGACTGAGTTACGTATTTCGTACCGCGGGTTCGCTGCGCGCAGATGCCAGACTTGCGTCAATGGTGCACACGGCTCGACGAATCATCAGTCTGATTGCGCTCATGCTGTTGTGCGCGGCGTGTCGCGTTGACGTCAACGTAAACGTCGCCGTGCAGCCCAACGGCTCCGGCGTCGTCACGATCACCGCAGTCGCCGACGCTGCAGTGGTGCAAGAGGCGCCCGACCTCGCCGCCGACCTGCGATTCGACGATCTTCGCGCCGCTGGCTGGACCGTTACTGGACCAACTCCTGAACCAAACGGCGGGCTTCGAGTGGTGCTCAGCCAAGCATTCAGCACTCCCGCTCAAGCCACGCAGATTCTTGCTGGTATCAACGGCCCGAGCGGACCGTTGTCGGGCATCACGCTGGTTCGCCAACATGCTGGTGCAGTGACCACCTTTCATCTCGATGGACGATTGCAGATCAGTGGGGGCATCGCCGCCTACACCGACGAAGCGTTGCTCGCCGCTGTTGGCGCCACGCCGTATGCCACCGACCTCGCCAACGCTCAGGTCAACCCAGCCGACGCGGTTGGCATCAACTTCACGGCAACGCTGCCAGGTTCGGTGCGCAACACAACCGGTACCGACGAAACTGGGGTGTTGTCTTGGACAGTGCCCAACGATGGAACAGCGATCAACTTGGGCACGGTGACCGAGGTGCGCGCACCTACCAACCGCTGGGCCGGACCAGTAGCCACTGGCGCGATGATCCTGTTGCTCGTGTGGCTGGCCATCTCGGTGTCGTTCATTGGCTACGTGCTCGTCGTCAACTGGCGCAGAGCCGCTCGTCGCGGCACTCGTTGAACAGCACATGAACCTTGTACGACCCCTCGCGTAGGGTGACCGCATGGCCAAACTAAGGCTCGTTCATCGTTGCACCGAGTGCGGTGCCAGTCATCCCAAATGGGCCGGTCGCTGTCCCGCGTGTTCTGCATGGAACAGCTTGGTCGAAGAGATCGAGGCGCCCGACGACATCAGCACCTTGGCCGCAGGCATGTCGTTGTTTCCGGCGGGCGTTGCCCGACCTATTGGCGAAATCAGCACCGACCTATCGGGCCCGCGGCCCAGCGGTATCAGCGAACTCGACCGCGTGCTCGGCGGCGGTTTCGTCCCGGGTTCTGTCACCTTGCTTGGCGGCGAGCCCGGCATCGGAAAGAGCACGTTGCTGCTGCAGCTGTTGGCCGGCTGGCCCGGTCGCACGCTGTATGTGTCTGCTGAAGAAAGTGCCCAACAGGTTCGCTTGCGCGCAGGCCGTCTCGATGCTGTGCGGCCCAACCTGTGGCTGTTGCCCGAGACCTCGCTGCCCAACATTGTGGCCGCCATCGATGAGCTCAAGCCCGAGCTCGTCATCATCGACAGCATCCAGACCGTGGCCGACCCCGATCTGTCATCGGCACCTGGGTCCGTGGTGCAGGTTCGTGGGTGTGCACACCGCTTGGTGCAAGAGGCCAAGCACCGCGGGGTCACCATGGTGTTGGTTGGTCACGTCACCAAAGAAGGCGGTCTCGCTGGGCCACGCGTGCTCGAACACGTCGTCGACACGGTGCTCTCATTCGAAGGCGAGCGGCACCATGCGCTGCGCTTGCTGCGTGCGTCGAAACACCGCTTCGGCCCCACCAGCGAATTGGGTCTTTTCGAGATGGCCGACGCCGGGCTCATCCCAGTTCCCGACCCCAGCCAACTGTTCCTTGCCGACCGCCGTACCGGCGTGCCCGGGTCGGCCGTGGTGCCAACCATCGAAGGTCAGCGTCCGTTGCTGGTCGAGGTGCAGGCGCTCACCAATCCGGTCAGCGGCGGAGCACCACCGCGACGCTCGGCACAAGGTGTCGACCCCGGTCGCCTCGCCATGCTGCTCGCCGTGCTCGAGCGTCGGGCGCGCCTCTCGGTCAGTGCACACGAGGTCTATGCGTCGGTTGTTGGCGGCGTGAAGCTCACCGAGCCAGGGGTCGATCTCAGCCTGTGCCTCGCAGTTGCGTCGGCGATGATGAACCGACCATTAGCGAGCGATCTCGTGGCGTGTGGCGAGGTTGGTCTGGCGGGCGAAATTCGTCAGGTGTCGCAAACACAACGGCGTCTCAACGAAGCCTCACGACTCGGCTTTGCCAAGGCCATCGTGCCGGCCAATGCTCCCGACTCAGCCTCGAACATGCGCATTACCCGGGTGTCTACCTTGGCCGAAGCACTGCGTGCCGCCGGGCTCATCGGCGAAGGCCCCGCCTAGATCGTCTGGGTCTACGTCGTGTGCCTACTCAACGGGTAGGGCTCGTCATTCACCCGTGACGGTAACGCGGTACAGGATGGTGTTGTCCACCTTGAGATCGCCAGACCAAATGAGCTGTGCGTCCGGCGACCACGTGAGGGTGGTGTAGTCGCCCTGCGGACGAACCTCGGCCGCTGTGAACTCCGTAGCCGCATCCCAAGCACTGTCGTCGAACGTAGGCGATGTCCAGTTATCGGGTTCCGAAATGCTCTCGTGCTCACACGCCGTGGCCGGATCGGCAGAGCTCAAACAGTCGACATTCAACGGCGCACGGAAAATCACCAGGCTCTTCCACGTCGTATTCGTGACCGCAATGACCTTGCCGGTGCTCGTATCGGTGAACTCGGCGATGAGCCCGCCGTCGCCCATCTGTTGGCGATCGGTGCCGATGTACTCGAGCCCGCTCTCGTCCTCGACATAGTCCTTCGCCACCATCGCGATCGTGAGCGGGTAGGTGGCGCTAAACGTGAACGTCTCAGCGTTGAACGAACGCTCGGTGGTGATTGGCACGCTGTCCTCGCCCACCTTCACGCCATTCACGGTCAGCGAGAACCAGTTGTCGGCCCACACCTTCGCCGTGAACGTGACCGACTCAGCCACTGACGAAGTGTCGGCGGTGGATACAACTGGCGCACTGGACGACGAAGTCGCCGCAGCGGCCGTTGAGGTGGTGTCGGACGACGACGATCCGCCGCATCCGATAAGCAACATCGAT
>JAPKZR010000125.1 GCA_026393695.1 Actinomycetota bacterium | reverse complement strand
CTGCGCTCGACCACCAACTTGAGTCGGTCGAATCGCTGCGCAGCAACGGCTGGATCGACGAAGTGATCGTGCATGGTTGCGGCTTCGGTGCCCGGGCGGGGCGAGAAGATGAACGTAAACGTGAAGTCGAACTCGGCGGCAGCGGCCACCTCGAGCGTGTGCTCGAAATCGGCCTCGGTCTCGCCAGGGAACCCAACGATGATGTCGGTGCTCACTGCCAAATCGGGCATCGCTGCACGAGCCTGAACAAGGCGTTCGAGATAGCGCTCGGCGGTGTAACCGCGGTGCATCGCGGCCAGCACGCGATCGGAGCCGGCCTGCAACGGATAGTGCAACTGCTCGCACACCGCCGCCGATTCGGCCATCGCCGCAATGGTGTCGGGGCGCATGTCTTTGGGGTGCGGGCTGGTGAAGCGAACTCGACGAATGCCAGGCACCGCCGCGACGGCGCGCAACAGTTCGGCGAACATCGGCCGGATGCGCACGTCGCTGGCACCGCCTTGGCGTTGCGCCAACGCAAGGTCGCGGCCATAGCTGTTTACGTTCTGACCAAGCAGGGTGATCTCGGTGACGCCACGCGACGCCAGCAACTCGACCTCTTGCACGATGTCGACGAACGGCCGGCTGATCTCGACGCCGCGCACGGCCGGCACGATGCAAAACGCGCACGAGTTGTCGCAGCCGATCTGGATGGTGACCCACGCGTTGAAGCTGCTCTCGCGACGAACGGGCAACGCACTGGGAAACAGCGCGTGGTCATCGATGACTGCTTCGTCGAAGATCTCGGTGATGGGGCCACTGGTGCGCGCTGAGGTGATGAGTTCGCTCGCGCGATGCACGTTGTGCGTGCCCAGCACAACATCGACCCACGGCGCACGCTCGCGCACGCCATCGCGATCTTTTTGCGCCATGCATCCGGCCACCACTAACTGGCGACCCTCGACGCGGTCTTTCCAGCTCTTGAGATGACCAAGGTTTCCGTAGGTTTTGGTGTCGGCGCCTTCGCGGATGCAACAGGTGTTGACCACCACGACATCGGCTGTCTCTTCGGACTCGGCGAGCACCAAGCCATCGGCTTCGAGCATTCCGGCGATGCGCTCAGAGTCGTGCTCATTCATCTGGCACCCATATGTGCGAATGACGTAGCTGCGGCTCATAGGGTTGCCAGCCTACTGCGCGCAGGCCCAGCGCCGATCGGTTGTTTCGACCAGATCAGGCCGGACCCAGTCAGGCCAGACCCAGCCGCTGAAACTGGTCGCTCGGAGCATCAACATCTTGCAACGCAATGCGCAACAATTCGGCAGGATCGGCTTCGTTGACCGAACCCGAGATGTCTCGCGTCTCGAACGGGTCTTCGACACGATCGAACAGCAAGGTCTCGTATTTCGCCGCATGGGCCCAAAACGGCAACAGGTCGCCCGCCTGAAACGGTTGACGAATCACGGGGATGGTGGACCCGGGCATGCGGTCGAGCGTGGCGCGCGAGTCGGGCGGAGGCATCTTGAAATCGGGCGCACTGCCGATGGGCATCGTGCTCCACCGGTTCGACCACATCGAGAGCGGCGCGTTGTCGCCGGTGGGTCCGCGCGCATAGCGCCACTGCTTGGTCACGAGATGCACCTCGCGACCCCACACTCCGGTGAGCAACCAATCGCGCACGTCGGTGGCTTGGCCGGTGAGTAGCGGCGCCAGCGAATGGCCATGGGTTCGATGCGAGACGCTGACACCAAAAGCATCGAGCAGCGTGGCATGCAGATCGGAGGTAGTGGTGAGCGCATCGCACGTGCCGCCCTGCGTTTCGGCGCCAGGCCACCACACCATCATCGGGGTGTGCCCAAGCGTTCGGTACACGGGCAACGCTGGCTTGCCCCACACGTCGCGGCCGTGCACGTCGGGCTCGCCGAGGTAGTGGCCGTGATCGGTGCAGATGACAACAGCGGTGTCGTCCCAACCCTTGGTGGCATCGAGTTGATCCATCACCCGGCCGAGCCAGTGATCGATCATCGACAACTTGCCGCCGTACTGAGCGCGGATCTGACGCGCTTCGTCTGGCGCGAGCACGCCATCGGCAAGCGCACCAACTTTGTATGGCGGCCAGATGAGATTGGGGCCTTGCCAATCGGGGTCATACATCGATGCCCACGGCTCGGGCGTGTCGAATGGTTCGTGCGGATCGAACTCGTCGACCCATAAGAAGAACCGTTGGCCCGCAGCGCGGTGATGCGGAGCATGATCGCCCAGCCAACGTGCGGCGGCGGCCATGGTGCGCGGCCCTGGGAAGTCGTCTTCGGCCATGAAGTAGCCACGCGAGTTGTCGTAATGGGTGTGGCCGCGGCCATAGCTTGGCGCACCAATCCACGACGGGTCGGGACGGGTCTTCCACGGATCACTTTCGTGACCACGCTCGTACTGCCACGCGGTGAAATCGCTGTGGTAGTTCTCGCCACCGGTCTCGAACAGATGTGGGTGATCAGTGATCAGTTGCGTGACAACACCCGCACGTCGAAGCGTGGCGGTGATTGCTTCTTCCCACAACTCGATGGAGCCCCACGGCTTCCACATGAAGTCCCATGCACCAACCAACAGGTCGTGGCGCGCTGGAATGCACGGCAACGAACCGGTGTGATGGTTGGTGAACCGAGTGGCGCGTTGGGCAAAACGATCGAGGTTTGGCGTAGCCCACTCTGTGCCGCCGTAGCAACCAAGGGCATGGCGGTTGAGGCTGTCGAGCAAGATGACAACGACGTTGTCGGGACGTCGCTGAGCATCCATGTGTTAGTTGCCCTGCTGAAGAACGCGGAGTTCGTCGATGGGAATGTGGCAGCGCATCGAGTGACCAATCGCAACCTCAACCAACGGCGGTTCGCTCACTTCGCACACGCCTGCGATGGCACGCGGACAACGCGGATGGAACACGCAACCCGACGGCGGATTCGCCGGACTTGGGATTTCGCCATCAAGACGGATGCGTGTAGTGATTTCGCCATCGAGGCTGGGCACCGCTGACAACAAGGCTTCGGTATACGGGTGATTCGGGCCATTGAAGATGTCGTCGGTGAGGCCGATCTCTTGGATGCGACCGAGGTACATCACCGCGATGCGATCGGCGAGATAGCGCACCACACCCATGTCGTGCGAGATGAACACGTAACTGGTGTGCTGCTCCGCCTGCAGGTCGGCGAGCAAGTTCAAGATGGCTGCCTGCACCGACACATCGAGCGCGCTCGTGGGTTCGTCGCACACAACAATGCGTGGGTCGCCAGCGAACGCGCGGGCGATAGCAACGCGTTGCTTCAGGCCGCCCGACAACTGACGCGGCTTGAGGTCGAGGTGACGCGGCGTGAGCCGCAATTGAGCCGCAAGTTTCTCGACACGTTCGTTCGCTGCGTCGCCCTTGATGCCGGTGAGCTTGGTGACCGAGCGAAGCAGAATGCGGCGCACCGACCACGCTCGGTTGAGCGCCGAATCGGGGTTCTGAAAAACCATCTGCATGGCCCGCTTGTCGTCGGTGCTGCGCCCGGCAGTTTTGGCTGCCACCGCGTGGCCATCGAGCGACACCACACCGCCCACGTCGGCCGACTCAATGCCGAGCATGGTCTTCGCCAGGGTGGACTTGCCCGAACCCGACTCACCCACGATGCCAAGGGTCTCACCCTCACCAAGTTGCAGATCGACTTCGACAAGCGCTGGCACTTCGGTGCTGCGCTGACGGAAGGTCTTGGAGACATGCGACAACTCGAGCACTTCGGGGTTGTCTTCGCTCTTGGCCAAGATGCCGATGGGCACATCGATGGGAGCTTCGATGATGTCGCTGATGCGATCGAGATGATGGCAGCGCGTATATCGATTGCCAGTGATACCCACTGGCACCACAGGCGGCACCACGGTGCGACAGAGATCGTCGGCGAGTGGGCAACGATCGACGAAAACACACGTGGGGAGATCAGTGCCAATGAGCGGCAACATGCCCGGGATAGTGGCCAGCGCCTGCTCGGTTTTGCGCACGCCGCGACGCGGCAGCGAACGCAGCAGACCAACCGTGTATGGGTGCTGCGGGTCGTCGAAGACTTCGCGGCATGGACCCTCTTCGACGATCTGGCCGGCGTACATGACGCCAACGCGATCGCACAGCGAACGAATGATGCCGAGGTTGTGAGCAATCATCAGCACGGCTGCGTTGGTCTCTTCGCGCAGCACGCGCACGAGATCGAGCACTTCGGCCTCGACCGTTGCATCGAGACCGGTGGTGGGTTCGTCGAGCACCAACAACTTTGGATCGCAAGCCAAGGCCATCGCGATAACCACTCGTTGTTGCATGCCACCCGACAATTGGAACGGATAGCGATCCATCACGCGCTCGGGGTCAGCGATACGCACTCGCCGCAATGCTTCAAGCGCGTCGTTGACAGCGTTGGCCTTCGAGCGACCGAGCAGCGTGAAGCTCTCGATGAGTTGGCGCCCAATCTTGATCGATGGGTTCATTGCCTGTGCAGGATCTTGGTAGACCATCGAGGCTTCGGTGGCACGGAAATGCTGCAACTGCGAGCCAGTCATGTTGGTGACATCGTCGCCGTCAACGAGCACTCGCCCACTCAGGATCTTGCCATTGCGCGGCAAGTAGCGCATCGACGCATACGCAGTGGTGGACTTACCGCAGCCACTCTCGCCAACAAGTCCGTAGGCCTCGCCGGGCGCAATCGAGAACGAAACGCCGCGTAGCACCGCTCGGTCGATACCGCGAACGGTGTACGCAACTTCGAGGTTGTCTACCGACAGCGCCGCAGCAGCGACGGATGTCTCAGCGTGAGTACTCATGACGCCTCGAGAACTGACTGCACCGAGTCGGCAATGAGGTTGACCGCAATAACCAAGCTGGCGATTGCCACCGCTGGGAAGAACGTGGTCCACCAAATGCCTGCGCTAATCACGCGGAAGCCCTCGCTAACTTGAGCACCCCAATCGGGTGATGGTGGTTGCGGACCAGCGCCAAGGAACGACAGCGTTGCCACGGTAAACACGGCGTAACCAATGCGCACGGTGAGCTCGACGATGATCGGGCCGCTGACGTTGGGCAGGATCTCTTTGAACATCACGAACAGCGACGATTCGCCGCGCAGCTTGGCCGATGTGACGTAGTCGAGGTCTCGTTCGGCCAGCACGGCGGCTCGCACCGTGCGAGCGACCACCGGTGTAAACAGCGCCGAGACAACACCGATGACAACAAGCGTGGAGTTACCGAGGGTGGTCAGCGCCAGCAACGCGACGAGCAGCACTGGCAATGCAAGGAAGGCCTCAACGATTCGGCTGAGGATCTGATCGAGCCAGCCGCCGATGTAGCCCATCAGCATCCCGACGGTGACGCCGAACACCACGCCGAGCACGGCAGCGAGTGGCGCTACCTTCATCACGTCGAGCGCTCCGGCCATTACTCGAGAGAGCACATCACGACCTTGCGAATCGGTGCCAAACGGATACGCCGCGCGTGGCGAGAGGTGTGTTGCGACGCGGAAGTCGAGGGGATTGTGCGGCGTGATGCGATCGCCAAGCGCAGCGCACACCAACCACACCGCCACGATGCTGGTTCCGAGAATAAACGCTGGGCGGCGACGAATGAGCCGCCAGTTTTCTCGACGCGCCTGATGCCGTTCGCTGAGATGCAATACGCCACTGAGCTCGATATCGACCGGAGTAGCGGGCAACAACGTGTCGGAGGCCGAATCGGTGCTGGGCACCAAGGCGTCGGAGCCAGGGGTCGAGATGAGATGGTCGTGGTGAGGACTGGGGCGTTCGGAGTCGCTCATCGTGTTGTCTCCAGTCGGACGCGAGGGTTCAGCAAGGCGATGAG
>JAPKZR010000086.1 GCA_026393695.1 Actinomycetota bacterium | reverse complement strand
TGTTGAGCATTTTGACTGTGGCTTCGCGAATGGTTCGTCGGTTGTTCAGGCTGCTGCGTATGCGCCGGCTAGTGGGTCGCGTGCTGATGGTGTGTGGAATTTGTCGTTTGTGTTTCCGGCGGGTTCAGCGTCGGGGACGTGGAGTTTGTATTACTGCGCAGTTGCGGACAACAGCGCGAATTATCTGTGGCTGGAGCCGGCTCAGCTCGTCGCTGCTGGTTACCCGACCACCGTCACTCTGAAGGCCGCAGTAGTTCCTGATGTGACGGCGCCGGTGTTGAGTGCGTTTGTGTTTACGTCGCTTACGACGGATCTTGATGCCTCGAGTGCTCCGGTGACGGTGACAGCGTCAGCGCGACTTACTGATGCTGGTTCGGGTGTTGAGCATTTTGACTGTGGCTTCGCGAATGGTTCGTCGGTTGTTCAGGCTGCTGCGTATGCGCCGGCTAGTGGGTCGCGTGCTGATGGTGTGTGGAATTTGTCGTTTGTGTTTCCGGTGGGTTCAGCGTCGGGGACGTGGAGTTTGTATTACTGCGCGGTTGCGGACAACAGCGCGAATTATCTGTGGATGGACGCAGCTCAGCTCGTCGCTGCCGGTTACCCGACCGCCGTCACTTTGAAGGTCGCTGATGTCACACCACCAACCTTGCAGTCGTTTCAATTACTGGCGCCGTACAGCATCTCCACACTGGTGGGCCCAGACACCGTTACAGCCAAGCTCCACATAACCGACGACAGCAGCGGCGTTGCGAGCGCGTCATGTGTGCTTGGTGCACCAGACACCAGCACCCGGCTGATGTCGGGCCTCATCTCCAGCGGTACATCGCTAGATGGAACATGGACCCTTCGCTTTGAAATTCCGCAAGGGTCGCCCATCGGGACTTGGAGCGTGCAGTCATGCAGCTCGCAAGACGTGAGAGGAAACTCCACCACTCTCGTGAATGCGCAGCTGCCAAGCACAGGGACGCCGACAACGCTTGTGGTGACCGCGGTTGATGTGAATGCGCCGGTGTTTGTGTCGTTTGGGTTTACGTCGCCGACGGTTGTGTCGACGGTGTATGGGGGCACGCGTGTGGTGTTCCAGGTGCGTGTGACTGATGATGAGATGGGTGTTCGTGGGGTTTCGTGTTCTGTGACGAATCCGGATTACGTGAATGCTTACGGCTCGGTTTTTTATCCGTTCGCGGGGTTTCCGTATTTGAGGACGATGGGTGCAACGTTGGTGTCGGGCACGGCACTTGATGGTGTGTGGGAGATGTTCTTTGATTTGCCTCAGGCCAGCCCGCGTGGTGTGTGGACGGTTCGTTCGTGTTCGACGGTTGATAACGCGAATAGTTATGGCGAGTCGCGTGCGGCGAGTTTTGTTCCGGGTGATGCAGGGTTCGTGAGCTCGTTCACGATGGAGTAACGGTCCACGGAGCAGCAGAGCGAGGCGTCTTGTGGAAGGTCCGCTGCAACAACCACTCCACCCGGGTGACCTAGGGCTCGCCTTAGTATGGGGGAGTACTCAGCGCACGCCGTTGCGTGGGTCAGTTGCGTCGCCGTTGTAGCGCGGGATGATGTGTATGTGTGCGTGGCCGATGGTTTGGCCTGTGGCTTCGAGCCCGTTGAGTCGGATGGGTCTGCCGCCAGATCGGCCTTGCCCTCGGATCCGATGTTTCATTTACCTCTGAGGTGGGCTATCTCACCTATGCGGACCTCAGCTCCGCCGGCTGTCCCGCTAAAGCGCAAGTTCTTTGCTGACGCTAGACACGGTTGCTCTTTGGTGCGCACATCGGAATCGGCGAAACGCGGACAAGGAATCGCAGTTGCTGGAGACGACGTATCCAAGAGTTGCCAAAGAGCTCAAGACATTCGACGCTACGGGAATTTTCAGGGGGTCTGAGGTGTTATTTGTACACATGAAACCAACACATGAAGCACAAAACCCCATGGTTTACGGCATACATCGTCGTACACCGTTTACGAATAACACCATGTCACAGGCTTTTGCGGTTCCGGAATGTGCCGCTACGAGACGTGGCACCAGTGGCAGGACGAGTAGCCGATGCTCAACAGAATCGGCACGTTGCGTTCTGTTGCAGCGGCGAATGCTTCAGGCCCCCACGCATACCAATCGACAGGGTTGTGAGCATGCTGACGCAGGTAGGGAGTGGTTTCTGCGGCAAGCCGGTCGTGGCCGTTTTGTTGAAGACAACAGGTTGACGTTCGACCAATTGTCTTCAACAAACTCGGCGATACAAGGGGTCGTTGCGCTACAGGGTCACTCGCAGGTTCGAAACCGAGGTCACTGATCCGCCAGCGTTGCTGATACGGAGGTTGTAGAGGCCCGCTGAGGTGCTGGCGGTGGGTTTAAATGTCAGGCTTGTACCGTCGGCCGCCAGGATCGCAGGAGTTGAGATCAAACGTGTTCCCTGAACCAGGGTGAGTGTGCTCCCGGCTACAAAGTTTGTTCCCACAACAGTGACGACTGATTTGAGTGTCAGTGAGGCGGTGGGAGTGAAACTTGTGATGGTTGGCGCAAGCTTTTTCTGGTTATTGCCATTGACGACGCCGCCGCCGCTATTGACACCGCCGCTGTTTACGCCAGCTGCCAAGCTCCATTGAGCCCCGAATACTCCCATCGCCATGCTTGCTGTGAGGCAGAGGGCAACTACCTGTTTGTTGATGTTCATCGCGGTCCTCGTGGGTTGGTGACAAGTTATGCCAGTGACTTTGCCACTATCTATGGACTCGGGGCGCGAGACAAGTGTCCAATAGTCCCGGACCCAAAGAACCACTAGCTGAGACGGCCGTTGGTTTCGTCAAGGGCATGCATGCGCATAGCCCAGCATCACCTTCGACTCGTTGTCGACCTCGGCTTGACACGACAGGCACACCGTTTCCCGTGTTTGCTGAAGACAACAGGCTGAGGGTCGACCAATTGTCTTCAACAAACCTGCGCATGTGGTGGGACCTGCGCGGCGACGACTCGAGCAGACGAAGGGCGGACCGCAAATGTGGGGCTTTGGTTCTGCGACCATTGGACACTTGTATCCGGCGCAGCCGTCTTGGATAGTGGCATCATCACTGGCACAACATTGACACCAACGTACGAAGGACCGCAATGAAATTCAAGAAGCAAGTGGTGACCGCATGCCTCATCGCAGGCATGGGGATGGGTGCGCTCGGCATTCACGAGAGCCTTGCGGCTCGCGCCATTGTCGACGGTGCAATTCGCCGCAGTATCAACACCGGCGGCGTCAACGGCAATAAGACGCCAAAAGTGGTGGTACCTGTCCGGTAACGGTCGAAGCCCCCAACCCCCCGTCGGACGATTTGTTCGACTCTCCCATTGGGCCCCTTTGTGGGTCCAATGGGAGAAACCCCCACCCGGCGAGCACACTGTCGTGCGGAGCGGGCGGCGATCATGATGCCGGGTGGGCCGGCGTAGTGCAGCGATCAGGCGGTTTGGAACGGCTCGATCGTGTCGTTGCACCAGTTCCACACCGCAGCGCGTGATCCAGTCGTATCGCTGCGTCGTGTGGATGGCAGTTTGTGGATGCTTCGAGTTTCTCGGTCTGACCAGAACGAACCACTTGGTCCAGGTATCGGTTGCACCGCAGCCAGCCAGGCAATGGTGTCGGCACCCTCTGCAAGAGTGCGCAAGATGGGCTTTGTGATCTGACGAAAACGTGGAATGGATTCCTGCACGCCTGGCGTATCGGCCCATCCTGGATGCATCGCACAGAAGTGAACCGAGGGCTCCTTCGTTGCCCACATCGAATTCAGCGTGACCTGCACCCGTTTCGCGATCGCGTATTGCTTTGTGCCGTTGTAGGTCGCGGCGGGCATCTCTATGCCGTGTGAATCAGCGATCGACGGCAAGTTTGCTGAGTACATGCCGCCGGAAGACACGGTGACAACTCGGCCGTGCGCTGCGCGCAGGTTGGCAAGCAACGCGGTTGTGAGCAGGTGCGGTCCAAGAACATGAGACGCGACCGTTTGCTCAATGCCCTGGGGCGAGACTTCGCGTGAGTTCAGCAGCGCACCGGCATTGTGAACGATCGCAAAGACCTGGGGGAATCGAGATGCAATCTGTCGAGCTGCATCGGCGACGGCTTGCAGGTCACCCATTTCGGCAACGACGCACACGGGTTCTGGTCCTGTGACTATCGGGCGTACCGAAGCAAGAACGCTCTCGCACTTGACTTTGTTGCGAGCGACAAGGACCAGCTGGGCACCTGTTGGGGCAAGGATTCGCAGACATTCTTCGCCGAGTCCCGACGTGGGTCCGGTAATCACCACCACCTTTCCGGCCAGGTCGTAACCAGAGACTCGATCCCAGTGATTGAGGCGAGAGCGGGCGGCGAAACCGATGCGCGAGAACCCAGGCACGACGGCTGCATCCAGAATTGAACTCAAGAAGTTACTCATATCTCATCCCTTGAAAAACCATCACGGCGGCGAGAAGACCGCACATCGTCCAGGCAATGGTGCGAGGCCAATTGGTTCGTACCAGCTCTTTTCCTACTTGTGCGTCAGGTGCCTCAAGCATCCGGGCATGGCGCGGCACGGACAGGAAAATTGTGCACAACAGCGCCGTCGCCAAGAATGCGCCGTTTACCCAGGTAAGCCACCACCACACACCACGCGGTGTGTGAGCCCACAAGATCAACGTCGAGACGCCCTCAATCGCCATTGGGGGACCAACCACAAACGAAGTCCATCGCTGATGCTTTTCTGCGACTGCTGGCGCGCTTTGCACTGGTATCACCGCGAGCAGCGGGTAGTGCACGAGCTGCACAAACCAGATGACGCCCACCATGATGCACGCAGATACAAGATGCGCGATCAGTACGACATCATTCATGTGAAATCCCATCTCCTTGATGATCCCTGGTCAGGCCTAATGCACAAAACGATACGGAACTGCATCCGATCACCACGTGACGCGTTTCGGTACGCCGATGCGCACCGGTACGCCGGGGGAGAACATGCAATGCGGTGGTCCCACTGATTCGGGGAGGCCGGCAGCACGTACGAGTGTGTCGTTGAGGCCGATGATTTTGGCGCGGTAGAGCGACCAGCGGGGGTGATCGACGGGGGCATACATCAGCCCGCGTCCATAGCTTCGCGAGTACAAACCCCAGCGCGCTGTCAGGAACACTTCGAACTCGGACTGTTCCGAAATCTCTTCGCCGACTTGAACGGTGATCTCGGTATCGGCTCCTCGATGAGGCCAACGTCTGCGAACTCGAGTGCTCAAGACATCGTCGTGCAACGTGTTCGATGCGTGCCCCCAGCAGTAGGGCAAGCGGTAGGCGGCGCGGGCGACGAGGGCCGGCAACATCCGATTCACGTCGAGAGAGAAGAACCAGACGCCGGGAATGCCGTTGCGCACGACGTATGTGCGCACATTGATCTCGGGGAAGCTGCCGAGATAGGGGACTGGTGGCAGCCCCGGCACACCGACTCCTTTCATCGAGAACGGAATCAAGCCCACCCATGCAACCCCGTCGAACGTGTCGACGTCCAGACCGGCAGGCAGCAGGCGTGCAACGTCGGCCGGATCATACGGAAAGTGCAGATACGCAAGGTCGCGCCACTGTTGCTTCATCACCGCGAACCGAACTGGGGCCGTGCACTCAGGCCTCAAGGCGCGGGACTCGCTCATGGCTGAAGACTACGGGAAGCACCCGATGAGTGAACGACGATGGTCGTGGTTCGGTCCGAAAGCCTGCATGGGCGCGATTTGGGACTGTTGCTGTCCCAAATCGCGCCCATGAAACGGGGTTGGCGGATGGTGGGTCGGCGGGGATTTGCTGAAGTAACGTTCGGCGTTCGGACGCCAGCCAGCCAGGCGCCAGCGACCACACAAATCTCAGGGAAGGCAGACAACGTGGCAACGAGTGCACTGAACCCAAAGGTTGACGACTATCTCGCCAAGCTCACGCAGTGGCACGACGAACTGACCCACATGAGGCGCATCGCGCTCGGTTGCGGTATGAGCGAAGAGATCAAGTGGGGGCAGCCCTGCTACGTGTTCGAAAAGACCAACGTGGTCATCTTGCAGGGCTTCAAGAAGTACTGCGCCTTTCTGTTTTTCAAAGGCGTGTTGATGGACGACCCGAACGGGATCCTTGTGAAGACAGGGGAGAACACCGAGGTTGGCCGCCAGATTCGCATCAATAGCGTTGCTGAGATTCTCGAGATCGAGGACGTCTTGAAGGCCTACATTCTGCACGCCGTCGACCTCGAGAAATCGGGTGCGAAAGTGGCGCCGAAGCCGAAGTCTGAGCTCACCATCCCCGCCGAACTTGAACGCAAGTTGAGTGACTCGCCAGCATTGAAAGTGGCGTTCGATGCGCTTACTCCCGGTCGACAGAGGGCCTACAGCTTCTATTTCTCAGAACCAAAGCAGGCAACAACGCGTGAGGCCCGAATTGAGAAGTGCGTGCCGCGGATCCTTGCTGGCAAAGGTTTGAACGACCGCTGACACCGGGCGCTCTAGTAGTCGCTGCGGTACTCGAGCGTGGGATCGAGCACGAGACGTGCTTGCTCCGCGCCGCTCACAGGGAGGCCGGCTGGCGAGTTTGTTGAAGACAACAGGTTGAGGGTCGACCAATAGTCTTCAACAAACGGGGGACGGCGGGGGTCGGCGGTGGTCGGCGACGAGTTCAGTCAGAAGCGTCGTGTAAACAGCGCTAGAGGATGGTGCTGAGCAGTTCTGAGGCCCGCGCTACTTCGTGGCGGGGCACCAGAATGCGGAAGTCGGTGCTGGTTCTACTCAACACGTTGTAGGTCTCGTGGCCGGTGGCAGTAAAGCCGTGCTCGCGCAGCGTGGCGAGCGTCATTGGTCCGCTGGGGCCGCTCACAACGATGAGCTCAACAGGCTGGTTCGGATCGGCGGGTGGGCCCTTGCTGATCAACGCGTAGAACTTTTGGAGGATCCCCATGGCGTCTTTTCTACCGGTGCTGCCAGCGGTGCGTCAAGAGACGCATTGGATCTCCTCTGATCACAGTGATTCGGGTGACCGAAAGCCGCTCAGCAGCGGTGGGCAATCTTGATCACAGTCGGGCACATTGTCGGCAGCGGTGCGAAGGTGGTCATTGTGAAACCTGAATTCATCCTGAAGTGCACTTTGCTGGTTGCGGCGTTCGCCAGCTTTTTGTTGAGCATCATCATCTATTTCAACGCTGGCGACGACACAAATGGCCGACTGAACGG
>JAPKZR010000244.1 GCA_026393695.1 Actinomycetota bacterium | reverse complement strand
TTCGTGGGAACTCGTGTCGCGTTACGTGGTGCCAGCGTTCAACGGTTCGACGCGCCTCATGCAAGAGTCCGCCGACTTCGTGCACGACCACAAGGCCGAATTGATGGCCAGCGCGGGTGCCGCCGTGATGCAAAAGATCATGGCTCACGAAGGTGCTTCGCAGGCGATGGCCACCACCATTGCGCAAATGTCGAAGAAGCCTGCGCGAGAGACCACGTTCCGTCCGGGCGCCGGCGTGCCCGAGGCTCCAGCCGAGGCCTGACCTCGGGGATTACTCAGTCGTCTTTGAGGGCCACCGCGTTGGGGGTCACGTTCATCTTCGGCTCGTATTCAGCAAGCTCGATCTCGCGCGCTTCGCCGCGCAGCGTTGCCCGAAGCTGATCTCGACACGTGTCGCATGGGCCGTAGAAACGCGCCGTGGCTTCGGCGGCACAACGCGGGCACGTAAACGACAGGGTCTCCATGACGGTCACAGTACGACATCTCCACCGCGCGTGGCAGATATCGACACGGCGATCTCTTCGGCGAAGTGGCACGCCACCTGATGGCCTGGCGCAAGCTCGCGCAGCACTGGGCGATCTTGCTCGCATCGGCTCTGCGCATAGACGCAGCGGGTGTGGAAACGACAGCCAGATGGTGGGTTGGACGGCGACGGCAGGTCGCCCTGCAACACCATTCGGTGGCGAGAGTCTTCGACAACCGGGTCGGGCACGGGAACAGCCGACAACAACGCAAGCGTGTACGGGTGGCGCGGGTTCGTATACAGCGCTTCGGCCGGCGCTGTCTCGACGATTGCGCCGAGATACATCACCGCAACGGTGTCTGAAATATGGCGCACCACCGCAAGGTCGTGCGAAATCAACAGATACGTGAGCCCGAGTTGCTCTTGCAGATCGGCGAGCAGGTTGATCACCTGGGCCTGAATGCTCACGTCGAGCGCGCTTACTGGCTCGTCGGCGATGATCAGATCGGGTTCGGCAGCGAGGGCACGGGCGATGCCGATGCGCTGGCGCTGCCCACCAGAAAACTCGTGCGGATAGCGGCTCGCTGCACCACGTGGAAGACCAACCGAATCGAGCAGCTCGTTCACGCGCTGATGCACGGCAGCACCGGTGCGCAACTGATGCGTGCGGATTGGTTCGGTGATGATGCTCTCTACGTTTTGGCGCGGGTTCAAACTCGCGTACGGATCTTGAAAGATCATCTGCACATGGCGGCGAGCCTTGCGCAGTTCTTCGTTCTGCAGCGCCGAGAGTTCGAGATTGTCGAAGGTGACCGTGCCGGCCGTAAGCGGCACGAGCCGAAGGATGGCTTTGCCCACAGTGCTCTTGCCGCAACCGCTCTCGCCAACCAGCCCCAACGTGGTGCTGCGCGGGATCGTGAGATCGACTCCATCAACAGCGCGTACGGCACCGACGGTCCTGTCGAAAACGAGTCCCTTCTTGATGGGGAAGTGCACGTGCAGATCGCGTACCTCAAGCATCAGCGACCACTCCACACAGGCATGCCCACGGGCGCCGGTTGCACGCAACGAAGCGTGCCACCCTCGAGAGAAATGGTGAGGTCGGGCGCCTGACCGCGGCAGGCATCGCTGACTGCTGGACACCGCGGAGCGAACGCACAACCTTCGGACCACGCGATGACATCGCTGGGTGAACCGGGGATGGGCACGAGCCGACCTTGCGCGCCATCGAGACGCGGAACCGAAGCGAGTAGGCCACGGGTGTAGTGGTGACGCGGGCTCGCAAACAGGTGATGGCGTTCGTTCGACTCGACAATGCGACCGCTGTACATCACGTTGACGCTCTCGCAGATTCCGGCGATCACACCAAGATCATGGGTGATCATGACGAGCGCCGTGTTCGATTCGCGAACGACCTCGCGCAACAGCTCGAGCACTTGCGCTTGAATCGTTACGTCGAGCGCGGTGGTTGGTTCGTCGGCGATGATGAGCGCCGGGTCAGACGCCAGCGCAATCGCAATCATCACGCGCTGACGCATGCCACCCGAGAGCTGATGCGGATAGTT
>JAPKZR010000321.1 GCA_026393695.1 Actinomycetota bacterium | reverse complement strand
GGTTCGCGCTTCTGTTCAATCTCACGGTCACTCTGGCAGCCGGCCTCATGGGCGGCTTCCTCGGTATGGCCCTGCAACGTCAAGGACTGGAGCCCCGCCGATGAGCGTGCTCGTTATCGATGTCGGAACCAGTGGGCTCCGATCGGCAATCGTCACCGCCGATGCCACTGTCGGCCATGTCGACTATCAAGCATTTGCTCCGTCTACGCCCGCGCCGGGCCTCGTCGAGTTCGACGCAATGGCAATGGGCCAAGCTGTTCTGCAGGTCGCAAACGCAACCCTGGCCGCCACTACCGATCGCATCGATGCGGTTGGCATCAGCACGCAGCGAGCCTCAACCGTGGTGTGGGATCGCGCAACGGGCGAGCCCGTCGGGCCGGCGCTTGGCTGGCAAGATCTGCGCACCGTCTTCGACTGCATCATGGCCAAAGCCGATCATGGCCTTGCGCTCGCCCCGAATCAGTCGGCCACCAAGTTGGCTTGGCTGCTCAACACCTACGACCCCGATCGCTCACGCGACCTGTTGTTCGGCACCATCGATTGCTGGATTGCTTGGGTGGTCTCAGGTGGCTCGCTACACATCACCGACCACACCAACGCTGCCGTCACTGGCCTGTACGACACAGCGCTACGGAGCTGGTCAACGCGAGCATGCGAGGCGCTCAACATTCCGCTGCGCATGCTGCCCACCATTGTCGATTCCAGCGGCGAACTCGGCGCAGCAACCGCATTGCCAGGCGCACCCATGATTGGCGGCCTCGCAGGCGATCAGCAGGCCTCGCTGTTGGGCCAAGGATGCGTGCGTCCAGGCCAGGCCAAGATCACGTTCGGCACCGGCGGCATGCTCGACCTGTGCACCGGCTCCGAGCCGCCGCGCAGTTCAAATCGCAGCAGCCACGGCACATTCCCCATCGTGGCGTGGACCCGCAACGGTGAGGCCACGTGGGGTGTTGAAGCCATCATGTTGTCGGCCGGCACCAACGTCGAGTGGCTCCGCGACGATCTCGGAATTATCGCCACCGCTGCCGACAGCCACACGGTTGCATCCCAGTGCGACACCACTGATGGCGTCGTCTATGTGCCGGCGTTGCTTGGCCTCGGCACACCGCGTTGGGACTATGGCGCTCGCGGCGCATTGTTCGGCATCACCCGCGGCACGGGCCGCGCCCACATTGTGCGCGCCGTGCTCGAAGGCATCGCTCAACGCGGCGCCGATTTGGTCGAAGCCGCCGAAGCCGACACCGGCCTCACCATTCCAGCGCTGCGTATCGACGGCGGGATGAGCGAGAATCCCACCTTTACGCAGGCGTTGGCCAACGCCACTGGACGACCCGTAGAGGTGTCGCCGGTGACCGAAGCAACCACACTCGGAGCCGGTTACCTCGCCGGACTCGCAGCGGGTACGTGGACTGACCTCAACGAGGTGGCAGACTCTTGGTCGCCCGCTCTTGTGGTCGAGCCAAACGGCTCACTCGACCGCCAAAGTTGGCAGCAGGCAATCGAACGTTCTACGCGTTGGATACCTGACCTATCAGCGCTCGACTTCTAGAGTTGCTGCGCATAGCTCCGGCCGTCAAAGCTGGGGGAACACTTCGAAAGGACCTTGGTTCGTGGATATCAAGCAAGCGGCACTCCCCACAGCAGCCGCACATACCGCTGGCGAGTCGGCTCCCATGGCGCGTCGGCGCATTCTGGCTGCCGGCGTCTCCGGCGCAGCGCTCTCGTTGCTCCCATGGCTCAGCGATCGCGCTGGCGCCCAGGCTCGCACGGCACCTCCAATCTCCGGTGGCGAGACAGTGATTGCCCCAGCGCCCACTACAACAGCGGCCCCAGCGCCCTCAACAACTTCGCCACCGAAACGGCCCACTGCTGCCGACATCGAACTGCTTGCTGTTGCGCAGACCATCGAGCTCGCCATCCGCGACCTCTACGACGCAGCCCTCGCCGCAAACTCGTTCGAGGGTGCTACGGCCCAGGCCGTCACCGCAATTCGCGAAGCGCACGAGGCCTATGCCCAATCCATCTCGGGCCTC
>JAPKZR010000346.1 GCA_026393695.1 Actinomycetota bacterium | reverse complement strand
GTTCGACCTTAGGCCGATTCGGTGGCGCGAGGTGAAGACAGACGAGACGCTTGATCGGCCAGGTCATGAGGACCTGAGCTGAGATATCCGAAACCAGCGCGCACGGTGGCGCCCCAAGGCTCGACGATGCTGAACAGTTCTTCGATGTCGTCGCCGATGGCGCTGATGGCCCCAAACATTTGCGAGTCGGTGGCGGTCTCGATGGACTCGCGCAAGGCTCGGCCAACGGGCGTGAAGCCATCGTCGGTGACGAGGCCACGCGACTTCAGTGATTCGACCGAGGCGTCGAATTGGGCATTGCTCCAGGCGCGGGTGCGACTGTATGAACGCATCGGCAGGCCCCAGTACATCTCGCTGAGCAAGCCAATTTCGGTGGCGTTGACACCAGCGCTGATCCATGCAGCCGTATGGCTGTCGCCGCGGTATTCGCGAAGCATGTCGCCCATGCGCCACATTGCGCCCACGGCTGAGTCGGGCATCGGCAGCGAACGCAAGCCGGCGTAGAGAGGACGTCCTTCGGGTCGCAGCGGGGCGACGGCTCGGGCGAGTAGTTCGTTGACCCGCTCGATGCCCGCTGGAGCTTCACCCAGCAATCGCACCAACTGGGCAATGGCTCCGGCGTCGCGAGCGGCGCAGATTGTTGCCGCATCGGTGCGGGTCCATCCCAGGGTGACGCTGGGGATGACGGCCTCGGGATTGAACACAGCGAATGCTGCCGCGACGACTTCGCCCGGCACTTGGCCCATCACGCTGCCACGGCTCGTGAAATACGCGGGGCCATCGGGAAGCGCCACACCGTTGGCCTGCGCCGGACTTGGGTCGAACCCAAGCGCCACGTAGTTGGCGTGACATTCGGGTGAGAAGTACACCTGACCGGTGAGCGGCTCGAGAACCGAACCGAGCTTGCGGGCGAGGGCGGACAACGTGGCTGAATCCATCCGCGCACGTTAGGGGCGAACGGGGTGTCGATGGCCAGTTGTGGGTGCGCCGTTGCGCCGTGGCGGCGGCCGGTAAGGTCACCGCCGTGACAGTTACCGTCGAGATCGCTACCGAAGTGACGCCTCGCCTCGTGCAGGCATTTGCCCGTCTCATTCCGCAACTCTCGAAGTCGTCGCCGCCACCCAACGAGGCCGAGCTTGCCGAGATGGTTGCTGCGGGGTCTACCGATGTGTTGGTGGCCAGCGATGGCGACGATGTGCTCGGTGCACTCACGTTGGTGGTGTTTCGTATTCCCACCGGTGTGCGGGCGTGGATCGAAGACGTCGTTGTCGACGATGCTGCTCGTGGCCGCGGCGTTGGCGAGGCGTTGAATCAGTTCGCACTCTCGGTCGCTCGATCGAAGGGTGCCAAGACGGTTGACCTCACATCGCGTCCGTCGCGTGAGGCCGCCAACCGCCTGTATCAGCGACTTGGTTTCGTCGCTCGCGAAACCAACGTGTATCGCTACGACCTCTGAGGCCGGGGTGCCCCAGAGGTCGAGCGGGCTTACAGGCCGACGATTTCGGGCTTCATGTCCCAGAGGATTTTGAGTGCCTCAGCCTGCTCCAGTTGTTCGACGCCGCGGGAATTCATTGCCTTCAAGATGTCATCGATGACCGAAACGAACTCTTGGTCGCTGATGTTCATTCCTCGATGGGCATCGACGAGCGACAGGCCGGTGTAAGTGGGCACCCCGGACAGCCCGGTGCAGAAGAATTCAAATGCACCCTCGACCAGTTCCTCGCGGGTTGCCTTCGCGTTCTCGTAACGAGTGCATACGGTCGGGTTGGCGAAGTGGTTGGCGACGATGTTCTCCATCAGCGCGTGCAGTCCCTCGCGGCCTCCTAGGCGTTCGAATAACGGTGCTTGTTCCATGACGGTCTCCTCTGCTCGGGAGTACGAAAAGTACTCAGATTGCGAGCATATTCGTCGCATCAGGAGTAGTCAACGGGTTCCTCGCCCGTGGCGCTTCCGAATTGCCTCGAGGCGAGCCCTCGTGGCGGGGGTGGCAGCCAGGTCGGTGGTGCTGGCCCAGCTGCGCACTTCGCGAGCAGTCGAGCGGGCGAAGCTTTCAACGCTTGCCAGCAGCGTCGTTGTCGACTCGATCACGAGGGCCACCACATGGAGCCGTCCTGGGAACATCGGCCGTCCGGCGAACTCCATTGGCGATGCGCCGTCGGATGCGGCTGCGACATTCACCCCGTGTTCGAGCATCCACAGTGGTCCGCCGTCGGCGAGATATTCGTCGACGAAACCGAGCATCTCGTCGAGCATCTCCCTGGCTGCATCGGCGGTTGCGTCCATCGCCGCTGCGAGATCGGCGACGCTTCCATGGCTGCCATGGAACAGCCGGACCAAGCCCTCGATCTCGAAGTGTGGCTCCTGAGGGGCCGAGGTCAGCCACTCGCGGAGAGCCTCTGCGCCAGCGGCGGTGATCATGTAGCGCTTGCGCGTGCGAGCGCCGGCTTGCTCCTCGTCGACTGTGGCCCAACCGAGATCGACCAGATTCTTCTGCTCGCGGTAGAGGTGCCCCTCGGATGATGACCAGACGAATCGCAGCGATCGTCGCATCTGCTGAGTGAGCTCGTATCCGGTCCACGAGCGCACCGCAAGCATGCCCAGTAGCCCATACGTAGTTGTTGACACTTTCACGGTACTTGTTTACTCTCTTTGGGAGTAGCTAACGGTGATGTCGGCCGCGTGTGAGGGAGATGATCTTGAGTATCGGCACGATGCGATGTGTGGCGATCAACGTAACCGACCACGAGGTCGGTCTTCGCTTCTGGTCGGCGTTGACCGGCTACGAGGTGCTTGATCCCTTCTATTGGGGACGCGGCTGGCTCGCCTATCTGGGCACCACTGAACCGCGTAAGCATGAGATCATCCTCATCCACACCGACCAGGCGCCGATTCAGACCACCGTGCCCACTCACCATGACACGAACTGTGTGCACATCGACATCACGCCGACCCACGGCGTCGATGCAGCGATCCCCGAGATCCTCGCTCTCGGTGGCACGTTAAAGAAAGCGCCGAGCCTGTACCCGCGTCCGACTGCTACCTGCGACGAGCCGCCGATCATCGACTGGGCTGTGATGCAGGACCCATTTGGCAACGAGTTCTGCCTCGTCGACACACTCACTTGGGAGCAGATGATCGCGGCGCTCGAAGCTGCTCGTGAGGGCATTACGGACGACCGAGAGTTGCGTGCCGCGGCGGGTCTAACGACTCTGGACTGACGGTGGCCACTGCGGTCAGCTGATTGCTCGGGTGATTCCCGTGACTACCGCGTCGATTTCGTTGTCGAACGCGTAGCCCTTTGGCCAGATCGATGCCGTGAGGATGTTGGCGAGGCCGTGAACGCCGGCCCACGCAATGATCGGCGCATCGGTGCGGCGGCTTGCCGGGATTGCCTGGCTCACAACCATCTCTTCGACCGAGTCGACCAGCACTGACCACGCGCTTGGGTTGTCTTCGGTGGCTGGCGGAACGTCGCAGAGAACGAACGCTGCCGCAAAGAGGCTCGGATGTTGAGTGGCGAACATCACATAGGCGCGACCGATGGCCTCGAACCGTTCGATCGAACGACGCTTCGCTCGGCCGTTGGAGATGACTGCATCTCTTGCCTCCAGCAGGGCGTGAGCCAGGCTTTCGCGCGCTGCCTGCGACACACGCGATAGGAGATGGTCGCGGCTTGGGAAGTGGCGGTACACCGCTGACGGCGAGACGCCGAGCGTTCGCGCGAGATCGCGCAGCGTGAGCGCTTCGATGCCCGATGTCTGAACAAAGTCAAGAGCTGCGTCCATAAGGGCAGCCTCGAGTGCTCCGTGGTGATACGGCTTCTCTGACATGGATTCATTCTGCCATGATGTTGACAGTGTTCACATATTCGGGCATGATGTGAACAGTGATCACATTGGGATGATCAAAGCAGGGAGGCATGCGTGGCAACGATCAACAAGGGTAGGTATTCGGCAGACGTTGGGGCCGACGGCAAGGTGCTCTTCCTCATCGGGATGAGAATCAATCAACTCTGGCGACCATGGAAGTGGCTCCCCGTTTTCGTTGCGATGCCGCGGATGCTGATCGAGTTGCAGAAGGACCCAAGCTTGGGACTCGTGGGTACACCGCGCACGTTCCTCTCGGGTCGAACCATCATGGTGTGGCAGTACTGGGAGTCGTTTGAGAAGCTCGAGCAGTACTCGAAGTCGATGAGCGCAGCGCATCTGCCGGCGTGCCGGCGTGGCGTGCGTTTAACAAGAAGGTGCGTGACAACGGGTCGGTTGGTATCTACCACGAGACGATCTTGCTGTCCGACGCTGCGGTCGAGACCGTGTACGGCAACATGCCGCTGTTCGGGTTGGCGGCGGTTACGGGTGCGGTGCCGGCACGCAAGCGCGGTCAGACAGCGAAAGCGCGTCTCTCGGGTAACGACACTGAGGCGCCGGCTGTCGAGCCGTACTGATCCTGTTCGCTGGCGGTCGGTATTGTGACGACGTGCTGATTCGCAGAGCGGTGCCGAGTGATGTTGAGCAGATACGTGACGTAGTGCTGCGTTCAATCGGCGGCGTCGCGGCCGGGGTATACACGGCCGAGCAACTCGACGCCTGGAGCGCTGGATTCAACGATGTCGCCGTCGCTGCGGCCGTAGACCATACGTTCGCGTTGGTGGCCGAGATGGACGACCGGGTGGTGGGCTTCGCCGACTTGATCATGCGCGACGACACAGTTGCCGAGATTGATCTCGTGTATGTCGACCCGGCGCACCAGCGCAGTGGAGTTGCGCGCGAGCGCCGGGTATGCGG
>JAPKZR010000237.1 GCA_026393695.1 Actinomycetota bacterium | reverse complement strand
GGCAACACATGGTCAATCGCGGCCGGTTCGCAGGTGGGCTATCGCGTGGTCGAAGTGCTCTTCGGCCAAGACACCGAAGGCGTGGGTCGCACCGAGGCCGTCACCGGTTCGCTCACTTTGGATGGCACCACGGTTTCTGCGGCCACGTTCACCGTCGACATGAAGACATTGGTCTCCGACGATGCACGCCGCGACCGCAAGTTCACCGGTGGCATCATGAACACGGCCACCATTCCAACCTCAACCTTTACGCTCACCGCACCAATCGACCTTGGCACTGCGCCGGCCGACGGCGAAGAGATCACGGTCTCAGCAACGGGCGATTTGCTGTTGCACGGCGTGACCAAGCCGGTCACGTTTGACCTCACCGCAAAGCGCACTGGTGGCACCATCGCTGTGGCCGGATCAATCGACGTGAAGTTTGCCGACTACGACATCGACAACCCATCGTTTGGTGGGATCACCACAGAAGATCACGGGCTCATCGAGTTTGCTCGATCACCACAGAAGATCACGGGCTCATCGAGTTTGCTCTGGCGTTCAGCCAGGGGTAGCCGACGAACCCTGCTGATTGCGTTCCCAAGCTGCCGACAACGCTGCGTACTTGCCGCCGAGCGCTACGAGTTCGGCATGCGAGCCCAACTCGGCCAGCGCACCATGGTCCACTACGGCGATGCGATCGGCGCGGCGAACCGTAGACAGTCGGTGCGCCACCACGATGACCGTGCGGTTCAGCATCAGCGACTCGAGCGCCCGCTCGACCTCGGCTTCGGTGCCCGGATCGAGGTTCGACGTTGCTTCGTCGAGCACCAACACAGCGGGATCAACAAGCGCTGCTCGGGCCAACGCAACGAGCTGACGTTCGCCTGCAGACAGACGTGAACCGCGCTCGCGTACCTCGGTGTCGAGCCCCTCGGGGAACGCAAGGAAATGATCGAGCACGCCAATGCTGGCAAGTGACGCAGTGATCTCGTCGTCGGTAGCCGATGGCCGCGCAATGCTGAGGTTGTCGCGAATGGTTCCGCTGAACAAGAAGCCCTCTTGAGGCACCACAACGACCCGCTCACGCAGCGACCGCAATGTGGCCGAACGAAGGTCGATGCCGCCAAACGAAACGGTGCCCGAGCTTGGGTCGTAGAGACGCGACATCAGCTTCGCGAGCGTGCTCTTGCCAGCGCCCGTTGGGCCCACCAAAGCCAAACGCTCACCGATACCAACCGTGATGGTCACGTTGTTGAGCACGGGGCGCGACGCCACGTATTCGAAGCTGACAGCGCTGACCACGACCTCGCCAACAGTTGGCAGCTCGACTGCATCGGCGATCTCGCTGACCTCAGGGTGCGTGTCGAGAATGCCGAACAACTTCTGCAGCGCTGCGCCTGAAGACTGCACGGTGTTGTACAGCTGCGACAACTGCTGCACCGGATCGAACAAGCTGCCGAGCAGCAACACGAACGCGGTGACCACACCTACGCTGACCGAGCCGCGATGCACGAGCCATCCGCCAACACCAATCATCGAGGCAGTGGCGAGAATGCCGCAGAACTCAACAAGACCGAAGTACCACATTGAGATCTTGATGCTGTCCATGTGGCTGGTGAACAGCGCCTCGTTCGTTTCGTGAAAGCGGCGCGATTGTTCGTCTTCACGGGCGAAGGCCTGAATGACACGAACGCCGCTGATGCCCTCTTGCAGCGCGCTGAGGTTGTTACCGATTCGCTCGCGCACCGCCAGGTAAGCGATGTTCGAATCACGCTGGAAACGGATAGAGGCGAGCACGATGATGGGGAACACCACCATCGCCAGAAGCGTGAGTTCCCAGCTGAGGATGAACAGCAACACCAGCGCCATCAACACCATCAGGCCGGCCGACACAAACTGCAACAGACCCCACTGAATGAGTTCGCCCATCGACTCGATGTCGGCGGTCATGCGCGAGACAAGCACGCCGGTTTTCTCACGGTCGAAGAACGACAAACCTTGGCGTTGCAGATGATCGAAGACCCGAACACGAAGGTCGCGAAGGAAACCCTCGCCAGCGCGGTTGATGTAGATGAACTGCAATCGGGCGATGAAATACGCCGCGATCGTGGTGGCGATATATGCCGCAACGGCAACGTTGAGCGAGTGCCCGTTCTTCTTGACGAGGCCTTCGTCGATACCGAACTTCACGATCACTGGCCCGGCCAGCGTTGTGGCAGTCCAGAACGTGACCAGCACAAGCGCTGCCCTCGTGGTGCGTCGATACGGCAACGCCAGATCCCACGAACGGCGGATCACTTTCTTGACCGTGTCGCGGTCGAGCATGTCGTCTTTGGAAACTGCGTTCATGGACCACACGGTTACTCGCCCCCGATTGGTTCAGCGTCAAGGTCGAGATCGGCGTGTGCTTCGGCTTCGGCTTCGGCGTACGACGCCAGCACTTCGCGATATCGAGCGTTGCTCGAAATGAGTTGATCGTGAGTTCCCTGAGCGGCAACGCGGCCGCCGTCGAGCAACAACACGTTGTCGGCCAGCGCAATGGTGCCCGGGCGATGAGCGATCACGATGGTGGTTCTGTTGCGCATCACGGTGGCCATTGCCTCGCGAATCTCGTGTTCCTTCGATGGGTCGACGGCCGACGTGGCGTCGTCGAGGATGAGTAAGCGCGGGTCGGCGAGCACGGCGCGGGCGATGGCGATGCGTTGGCGCTGGCCGCCGCTGAGCGAGAATCCGCGCTCGCCCAAAATGGTGTCGTACCCCTCGGGCAGATGGTCGATGAACTCGTCGGCACCGGCAAGGCGAGCCGCGCTCACGATGCGTTCCATCGAGGCATGCGGATCGGAGAAGGCGATGTTCGCGGCAACGGTGTCGTGGAACAACAGGGTGTCTTCGAACACCACGCCGACCGCGTGACGTAGTTCGTTGAGCTCAATTGAGCGAAGGTCGCAACCATCGAGTTCGATGCTGCCGGCTTGCACATCGTAGAAACGCAGCAGCAAGCGGGTGACGGTGGACTTGCCCGTGCCGGTGGCGCCAACGATGGCAACCGACGATCCCGCTGGAATCGAAACATCGAAACCGTCGAGCACTGGCCTGTCGGCGTCGTAACCAAATCGCACATTGCGTAGCTCAACGGCGCCGAGCTGACCGGTGTGCGGCAAGGCAACGGGCTCGGCCGGGCTGACCACAGCCGACTTGGTCGTCAGCACCTGCTGCACGCGTTGCAGCGCAACCGCAGCACGCTGCCCGGTGGCCAGTGTCATACCGATGTTGCGCATTGGCCAGATGAGCAGCATCACGCTTGAGTTGAACTCGACGAGCTGACCAATGGTCATTTCGCCGTTGAGCACCCGATGGCCGCCGATTGCCAACACGCCAATCAGACCAAGCGATGGCAACACATCGATGGCGGGCAGGAAGCGGCTGCGGATCTTGGCGGCGTCAAGCGAGACGGCCCTAATCTGATCTGCTTCGCTGAGCAGCTTGCGCGCCTGCACGCCTTCGGCGCCGAAGCCCTTGATGACGCGAACTCCCGAGATGGATTCTTCGACCACGGTGGCCAGCGCTGCTTGACGGTTCTGCACCGCCATCACGGCGGGATGAATCTTGCTGCTGAATCGGCGCGCCGACAAGTTGACCAACGGCAATGGCGCCAGCGCAACAAGCGCCAGCAACGGGTCGCTTGTGAGGAGCAACACCAGAATCGCGGCAACCTGAAACAGGTTGCTGATGGTGAGCGGAATCATCACCACGAACGCCTGCAGTTGCTGCAGATCGCTTGAGGCTCGGCTCATCAGTTGACCCGTCTGGGCGTGATCGTGATACCGGACATCGAGTCGGATGATGTGGTTGAACAAACGTTCGCGCAGCACGGTCTCGGTGCGACGACTCTCGCGAAACGCCAACCAGCGCCGCCACGAGATGAAGATGCCTGCGAGCACACCGACGGCACCGATGATGAGTGCCCATTTCAACAGCGATTCGTTACCGCGGACACCGCGGTCGATGGCATTGCGGATGAGGCGCGGAATAGAGACCTTGGCCGCAGCCCAGCACACACCGACAATAACGCCGGTTGTGAGGCCACGCCTTTGCTCACCGAGCAATGAAGTGAGGAGCCCCCATGGTGTGCGCTCGGCAGCAGGCTGCGCCTCTACCTCTTCGACCACCTGCGCCACTATTTCCCCCAATTGCTTGCGTACGCAACCAGAGTAGCGGCTGACCTCGTAGAGCAAACAGTCTGGGCAGAAGCCGCAAGCGTTGGTTCGGCCAGTTCTTGCTCACGCCGGTGTGGCACCTATCGTCGACCCATGGCTCAAATTTCCGCAGAACAAGTTCGCGACGATGTCAACGCATGGCTCGACTCAGCGTGGGACCCCACGATCACTGTTGCCGAGTGGTGGACTCGTCTCGCCGCAAGCGGTTACGCCTCGCCGATGCTGCCCGAATCAATGGGCGGCAAGGGCTACGCCCGCGATCTTTCGATAGCCGTCAGCAACGCCATGGGCGCTCGCGGCGTTGTCGGCGCTGCAATGGGACTTGGCCTGATGTTGGCCGCTCCCACCATTGCTGCGCACGGCTCACCCGAGCAACAAGCCACCTACATTCCTCGCATCCTCGATGGCACCGATGGTTGGTGTCAGTTGTTCAGCGAGCCAGGCGCCGGCTCCGACCTTGCTGGCCTCGGCTGCAAGGCCGAGCTCGATGGCGACGAATACGTCATCACCGGTCAAAAGGTTTGGACCAGCGGTGGCCAGCACGCCGACTGGGGAATGCTGCTTGCGCGCACCAACCCCGACGCGCCAAAGCATCAGGGCATCACCTACTTCGCGTTCCACATGCACCAGCCCGGCGTCGAAGTGCGCCCCCTGCGCGAGATGACCGGCCGCGCCATGTTCAACGAAGTGTTCATCGACGAAGCCCGCGTACCAGTGGCCAACATCATCGGCGGGCTCAACAACGGCTGGGCCGTTGCGAACACCACGTTGATGGTCGAGCGGGCAAGCCTTGGTAGCGGCAGCAGCAGCGGCCTTGGCGTGGCCCTTCCCGGCTCGCTTGCCGGACACCTCGAGCGCACCGTTGGCGAGTTTGTTGTCGAGCGCACTGGTTCATCGGCGAGCTCCATCGGCGGCGGCACGGTAAAGATGCTCACCGGGTTGGCTCGCCACACCGGCTGCGTCAATGACCCCACGATTCGTCAGGGACTCGCCGAACTGCACACGCTCACCGAGGTGAACAAGTTCAACATGATGCGCGCCCGCAGCGGCCAGCGCTCAACCCAAGTCGAGGGCAACCTCGCCAAGTTGCTCACCACGCACACGCTTCGTCGTGCTCGCGAAATCGGCAACCAGATCATCGGTGCGCAAGGCATGTTGTGGGGCCCCGATTCGCTGTCGGGCGGCATCGTGCAGGAGCTCACCGTGTTCTCTCCCGGACCATCGATCTACGGCGGCACCGATCAGGTGCAACGCAACATCGTGAGCGAGCGCGGCTTGGGCTTGCCCAAAGAGCCAGGCGATTTCCGCACCACGCCGTATCGCGATCTACCAAAGAACGGCTAACGCCACTTACGCGTAGGGGCGCAGTGCCTCTGTGACTCGATCCTTGGGCCTACCGACTAACGCTGTTGTTGGCGTGACCACTACAGGGCGCTGCAGCAATGCTTTGTGCTTCACCAACGTGTCGATGACCTGAGCAGGGGTCTGCACATCGGCATCGCTCAGGCCTAGCTTGGCGAAGTTGGCGTCTCGACGAACGAGGGCTGTCGGCGCGTCTTCGAGCTTGGCGATGATGTCAGCCAATGTCGCTGCATCGGGCGGAGTCTTCATGTACAACACGATGTCGGCAGCGACGCCCAGGTCTTTGGCAATGCTCACGGCATTGACCGAAGAGTTTCAATTCGGGTTGTGATAGATGATGATCTGAGCCATGCGGCAAGGCTAGGCCGTGCGTCGCGCAGCGGCCGGTTTCAGCACGACTACTTTGGAGGCATGATCGTCGTTACCTCCGAAGAGATCACCAACTCGCCCCGTCACGTTTTTGGCCCCGGCTGGGACAGCAAACGGATGATCGTCAAACAGCATGGTGTGGGGTTCTCGATGCACGAGACACGTGTGAGCGAGGGCGCCGAACTCACCATGCAGTACCTCAATCACGTTGAGGTGAACTACTGCATTGCTGGCGAAGGCGAGGTCACCGATGTTGTCACGGGCATCACCTATCCCCTGCGGCCGGGCACTATCTATGCGCTCAACAAGCACGATCTGCATATTGTGCGCGCCATCGCCGGCGATTTGTGGTTGGTGTGCGTCTTCTCCCCCGCGCTCGCTGGCGCCGAGACCCACACAGACGAAGGAAGCTTCGACCTCGACGCCGACGGTCAATAGTTCGCGGGTCGCTTGTCGCTGCGGTGCGCTGCCACGCGTTCACTGTCGCACCCCCTGAGTACATTGCGACGTACGGCTTCCCCCTATACGTCAGTCCTCAATTTGGGGGTTCGCTATGCCTGTTTCTGCTCACGGCCGTGTGCCACGCGCCCGCATCGACCCAATCGTCAATGCCCACCAAGCCATGCTCGTTTTCGAACTCGCGATGTCGTTACCGTTGCGGTCCGAAACATTGGTGATGTTTCTCGACGAGCTGTGGCGGGGTCACGAGTTGGTGTCCGTGAACGACACAACCGATCCGTTTCACGTGGTCGATGTCGCCAACACCATGGGCGCCTATGGTGCCGCAAATGACCACACCGTGGGTCTCGTGATCGCCACAGTTCGGCCATTCGGCGACGTTCATCCCAACGACCGCGAACTGTGGCTCGAAGCGGTCGACGCCGTCGAGGCGTGCGGGCTACAACTGATCGATTGGCTCATCGTCGATAGCTACGGCGCCACCAGCGTGCCCGATCTGCTCGCCGATGGGTCACGCTGGTTTCGATAGGTCATCGGCCAATGTGTTGTTCGCTAACGCCCGCTCGCGGCGTTGGGCGGGCGACAGCCGTAGGCCAGCGCTGCGCAGGCGGCGCAGCAGCTCACGGCTGCTCACCGGCTCAGCGCCCGCGGCCACCACCACATCGCGATACTCCTCGGGTACGTCGTAGTGGTCGCCATGAAACCCGCGCCTCGGTATGTCGAGACGCGCGGCGAACTCATTCAGTTCAATCACACTCGTGTCGCTCACGAGATGGCACCAGCGGCGGCCCCGCCAGTGCCAAATCGGGTCGTCTACCAGAATCGTCAAGTCCTCAGCCTCGCACGCAGCCTTGGGCCACGGCCACTGCCGAAACAGCGTGGGCCACTGCTTCGGCAATGCCGGGCTCGAACGCGCCCGGAACCACCCGATCAGCGGTGGGGTTCGGCACGAACGCAGCTAGTGCGGCGGCGGCGGCGAGCTTCATCGAGTCGTTGCATGTCGTTGCACGAACATCGAGCAGCCCGCGGAACACACCGGGGAACGCCAACACATTATTGATCTGGTTTGCATAGTCGCTGCGGCCCGTGGCAACCACGGCAACATTGCTGGGCATCAACTCGGGCATCACTTCGGGCACCGGATTCGCCATCGCAAACACGATGGCGTCGTCGGCCATGTTGACCAACCATTCGGCCTCAATGACCCCAGGGCCGCTGAGACCCAACAACACATCGGCACCCTTGAGCGCCTCGGCCACACCACCGGTGCGGCCTTCGCTATTTCCGTTGTCCACAAACCACTGCTTCGATGGCACCAGTTTGTCGCCACGGCCTTCGTGCAGAATGCCGGTGCGGTCGACACCGATGATGTTGGCCACACCCACGAGGTGTAGCAACTTCGCGCATGCAACACCGGCGGCACCAGTGCCAACCACTGCCACCGTTAGGTCTGACAGCGACTTGCCCACCACTTTGGCCGCATTTTGCACAGCGGCCAGAACCACGATCGCGGTTCCGTGCTGGTCATCGTGGAACACCGGAATATCAAGCTCTGCCTGCAGACGCTCTTCGATCTCGAAACATGCTGGAGCAGCGATGTCCTCGAGGTTGATGCCACCAAACGTAGGCGCAATGGCCCGCGCTACGGCAATGATTTCCTCGACCGTCTTGGCATTGATGCAGATGGGGTATGCGTCGACACCACCGAACTGCTTGAACAGCACGGCCTTGCCCTCCATCACGGGCATGGCCGCTTCGGGGCCAATGTTGCCGAGGCCGAGCACCGCAGTGCCGTCCGACAACACGGCAACAGCATTTGAGCGACCCGTGTGTGTCCACACCTTCGACACATCTTCGGCAATTGCTGTAGACACGCGCCCCACGCCTGGCGTGTAGGCCATTGCGAGCTCGTCGGCGTTGGTCACGCTCACGCGAGAGGTCACCTCGATTTTGCCGCCCTCGTGCAGGTCGAACGTGGCGTCGGTGACGGCAACCACGCGCACGCCGGGCGAGGTGGCCAGCGCGGCGCGCACGGCCTGCTGATGCTCAACCCCCGAACACGCAACCACGAAGCGTCGAGCACCATCGGCCAACGTGCTCATCGAACGAATGTCGCCACCGCACGCTGCGATAGCTCGTACTGCGCCAGCGATGTCGGCAGCGTCGTCGGCTGTCGCCTCGATGTTGAGTGCGTACCCAGCCGAAGGCTTGGTGAGGCGCTTTGATGATGATGCGTCGTTCGACATGGCTTTCCTTCGAGGAGAAGCCGATTCAGCTGCGACACTCGCAACCGGACCGGCTGGAGTGGAGCTAACGAGTGTGCTCTGTTAAGAGCGGCCGACCCGTGTGCCCCACCCGCAGCTAATAGCTGCCGGTACGGCTACGGGTACGCGTGGCGCCGCTACAGCAATGGCTGCTGCGATTGCAGCAAGCAGGGCGTAGGCGAAGACGATCACGAAATTGACTCTAGAGGAATGATCGCGATCTGCCAAGTGCCAATCGATATTTCATTTCGGCGTAGGCCTGATGACCCAGCGCGCGCCGCACCCAAACTCAGTGAGCGCACCCACACGACGAGCCGCAGCCGCCACCCGATGGCGCCGCGCTGGCCGGCGCAGGCGACGAGCCGGCAGCACCGACGCTGGCAAACACCGACAGCAGGCGCACCGAATTGAGGTGACCGCTTGGGCAGGTGGCGGGGTCGCTTGACTCGGCCATCGCGCGGCGCAGTTCGAAGGTGTCTTCGCAGGTACGGCAGCGGTATTCGTAAAGAGGCATCGCCGACACAGTAGCCGTATGTAGGCATGACGGAGAGATGCGTGCTTGACTAAACACCTATGAGTCAGGTTCAAACGATGCCCGGTAAGACCGTCCCCGATCTGCAGGAGGTACTGCAGACGGGCGAGCCGGTGATGGCCCACATCGTGAAGACCGAACCCGGCGAGTCAGCTGTGGCCAAAGTGCTCGAGGCACGCATCTACGGAACCCCCGTCGAGGCGTTGTGCGGCTACGTATGGGTGCCTTCACGTGACCCCAAGCAGTTGCCGGTGTGTCAAAAGTGCAAAGAGGTCTACGAGATCTACCGAGCGTTCAACGACGGCCTGCACGACCAACCCGGCGAGTAACGCTTGTCCCGCGCCCGGTGTGCTCTGCTAGAGCCATGATCATCGTCGCTGGCACCATCTATATCCCGGCAGAACTGCGAGACGCTGCGCTCGCTGCGTCGGTCGCGCTGCAAGCTGCCACCCGCAACGACGAACCAGGTTGCATTGCCTACGTGTTTGCCGCCGACCCCGTTGCCCCCGACCGCATCTCGGTCTACGAACGATGGGAATCGGCCGAAACGCTCGAAGCGCACTTTCTGCACGCCAACTACATCGACATGCGCACACTGCTCGGGGCGCATGGCATCACCGGCGCGAAAGTGGCCAAGTACCGCATCGATGCGCAAGGGCCGGTGTACAACGCGTCGGGCGTCGCCACCGCAGTCTTCGAATGAGCGACGCCAACGGCATGAGCGGCATGAGCGACATCAACGACATCAGCGCGCTGAGGATCCGCGAGGCAGTGCGCGGGCTTGTGGTCGATAGCGAAGGTCGAGTCTTACTTGTTCGTTTCGAGTTTCCGACCGGCACACGTTGGGCCCTGCCCGGCGGCGGACTCGATGCAGGCGAAACTCATCACGACGCACTACGCCGAGAACTCGCCGAAGAAGTGGGACTACATGACGCACTAATCGGCGCGCATCTGTGGAACCGACTGCACATCGTGGCCTTCATGAGCGGCGAGTTCGATGGCCAACGCGAACAGATCTACGAAGTAGACGTTCCGGCTGGCTTTGATCCGCAGCCCCAGTTCAGTTGGGAACAACTCAACGCCGAGTTCGTGTTCGAGTTGCGCTGGTGGACGCTGACCGAACTGAAGCAGGCCCGCGTAGACACCGCCCCTCGCGATCTGGTGCGGTTGCTGCACAACTACCTCACCATGGGTCCCCCGCCGCAGCCGATCGACGTAGAGCCCTAAGCCTCGACGAAGCAATATCCATCAGCGGAAATCGCGACTCGGGCTGGCATGCACCGCTGGCATGCTCAAGGCCGTGATGTGTTCGGCCACGACGTTGATGACTCCCTCGTGACGCTCGAGACGGCCGCGCACAAACAGCGCCGACGCCTCGCGAGCCACGCGCCGATACCGCGCCCAGCACCCCTTTGAGCACACGATGTTGATGAGCCCGGTTTCGTCTTCGAGGTTCATGAACGTGGTGCCTTGCGCAGTCATTGGCCGTTGTCGATGGGTCACCAAGCCAGCCACCAACACCTTGCTCTGCGGCTCGCACTGCCACAACCCCGCAGAGGTAACCACCCCGAGCGTCGAGAGACGCGACCGGATGAACTGGGTTGGGTGACCGTTTGGAGCGATGCCTGTTGCCCACAGATCGGCCACTGCAACCTCTACTGGTTCCATGCCTGCCAGACGTGGCGCCTGCGCACCAGTGACGATGCCCTCAAGGCGGTTGGGGCGCGACTGCGCCACGGCCCCAACGCTCCACAACGCCTCGCGGCGATCGAGACCGAAGCATTCGGTGAACGCCCCAGCAGTAGCGAGTGCTTCGAGTTGGGCGAGATCGAGTAACGGCACGCGACGCGTGAGGTCTTCGATGTGAGTGAACGGCCCGTGATCGATGCGCTCGGTTTCGATGAGCGAGGCCAATGACGAGCCGATGCCGCGCACCAAGCCGATACCCAAACGCACAGCCTGCCCCGAACACGACGCAGCATCGGGCTGCAATGTGGCCGCCGCCAACGACGTATTGATGTCGGGTGTATGCGTGATGACCCCGTGACGTGTGGCGTCTTGCACCAGCGAATGCGGCGACCAGAAACCCATGGGTTGCGCGTTGAGCAACGCTGCACAAAACGCAGCCGGCTCATGGAACTTGATCCACGCTGATGCGTAGACCAGATAGGCAAACGACACCGAGTGCGACTCGGGGAATCCGTAGTTGGCAAAGGCCGACATCTTCACAAAGATCTCGTCGGCGACATCGCCGGTGATGCCGCGCTCGGCCATGCCCTCGAACAATCGCTCGCGCAGTTTTTGCATGCGCGCCTGCGAACGTTTTGAGCCCATCGCCTGACGAAGCTGGTCGGCTTCGCTGGGCGTGAAGCCAGCGACATCGATAGCCATCTGCATCAGTTGTTCTTGGAACAACGGCACGCCAAGGGTTTTACCCAAGCTGTTTTCGAGCAGCGGATGCAAATAGGTAACCGGCTCTTGACCATTGCGGCGCCGAATGTAGGGATGCACCGACCCACCCTGAATAGGACCCGGGCGGATGAGCGCAACCTCGACAACGATGTCGTAAAAACGTCGCGGTTTGAGCCGCGGCAAGGTAGCCATTTGGGCCCGGCTCTCGATCTGGAACACACCCACCGTGTCGGCCCGGCAGAGCATGCTGTACACATCGTCTTCTTGCGGGATGGTGGCCAAATCGATCTCGTATCCCTGATGCTCGCGGATGAGATCGACCGCGTAACGCAAGGCGCTGAGCATGCCCAAACCCAGCAGATCGAACTTCACGAGCCCCGCCGCAGCGCAATCGTCTTTGTCCCATTGCAACACACTGCGGTTCTCCATGCGACCCCACTCGACTGGGCACACCTCGATGATGGGGCGATCGCAAATGACCATGCCACCCGAGTGGATGCCGAGATGACGCGGCGCATCTTCGACTTCGGCGGCAAGCTCGAGCACCGCTGCGGGAATGTTCTGATCGGGCAAAGCAGCCGTGGCCGCAACCCCGCCCCAACCATCGACCTGTTTGCTCCATGCATCTTGCTGACCCGGCGCGTATCCCAATGCCTTGGCCATATCGCGTACGGCCGAACGGGCTCGATAGGTGATGACGTTGGCAACCTGCGCAGCGTGGTGGCGGCCATGGCGTTGATACACGTATTGGATGACCTCTTCGCGCCGGTTGCTTTCGATATCGATATCGATGTCGGGCGGGCCATCGCGCTCGGGCGACAAAAATCGCTCGAACAACAAGCCCAACGCAACGGCATCGGCCTTGGTAATGCCCAGCGCGTAGCACGCTGCGCTGTTGGCGGCGCTGCCCCGACCCTGGCAATAGATATTGGCCCGCTCGCAGAACTGCACGATGTCCCAGACCACCAAGAAGTAGCCCGCGAAATTGAGCGACTCGATGACCGAAAGCTCGTGGTCGATGGTACGCCACGCCCGCGCCCTCACCGAAAGATCTTCGCCCGCCTGTGGCCGCTCGCCGTATCGACGGCGCGCCCCTGCCTCGACCAGCACACGCAGATATTGCATCTCGGTGAGTTGCTCGCCCTGCGCCCCACGCGGGCATGGGAACGGCGGCAGATTGGGTGCCACCAGCGACAGATCGAAGGCGCCGGCGCGCCCAATGGCTGCCGCTGTTTCGACAACACCCGGATAGCGCGCAAAGCGCCGCGCTTGTTCGGCGCCACTGCGCACATGAGCTGTAGCGCCAGCAGGCAACCACGGGTTCATCTCTTCGAGACTGCGCCGGGCACGCACCGCCCACAGCGCCGTAGCCAAACGCCGATGCTGTGGCGTTGCGTAATGCACATCGTTGGTTGCAATGCATGCCAGATCGTGACGAGCAGCAAGCTCGGCAAGCGCATCGTTGCGCGCCGAGTCGAGTGGGTCGCCGTGATCCCACAGCTCGACAACCACACGTTCACGGCCGAACAACGCAATCAGTTGCTGCAGCTCGCGCGCCGCCGCAGCCGGACCCTCGCGCACCAACGCCGCCGGCACCACACCATGGCGACAGCCGGTGAGTACCCACCAATGGTCGCGGCCGACCTCGGCTAATTGAGCCAACTCGAACTGCGGGGCACCCTTTTCGCCAGCGAGTTGGCCAAGGCTCACGGCCCGAGCCAGACGCGCGTAACCAGCGGGGCCATCGGCCAACAACACCACGTGTTCACCGGGCGGATCGGGTAAGCCCGGCTCAAACCGGGTCATGCCCAGTGTGAGCTCGGCCCCAAACAAGGTGGGTAACCCAACAGCGCGGGCCGCCTCGGCGAAGCGCACCACGCCGTACAGCCCGTTTTGATCAGTGAGTGCCAGCGCTTCGAGGCCAAGCCGAGCGGCTTCTTCGGCCAACTGCTCTGGGTGCGATGCGCCGCTGAGAAATGAGAAGTTTGATTGGCAATGCAGCTCGGCGTAGGGCACGGTGCGAGCGCCGCCGGCGTTGTCGACACGTTGGGCGAGCGGTTCGAGCGGTTCGAACGGTTGGCGTTTGCGGGTAAGCGCCGGGCCATCGCCACCCGCATTGGCACTCGAGCTGCCGGGCGCGCGACCATCGGGCCGCCGGACTCGGTCGGATAACGCTTGCTCAAGTTCACGCCACGGCATCGCCGGGTTGTTGAACCCCATAGGATTTGCCAGTGTATCGAACACACGTTCGTATCGCTAGGGGCAACCTTGGTTTGATCATGATTCAGGATCGAAGCGCGGCCGAAGCAAACGCAGCGCACCAACAAGACCTTCGTCGGCGATTGCAATGGCTTCTGCCCAACTGAACCAACGCGCATCGGGGCTCTCGCCCAGTGGCGGCGCCGGGTCAGCGTCGGGTCCGAACACGAGATATCGCACATCGAGATGGGTGTGACCGCGCGGCCCAGGGTGCACATCGATGTGCACCAATTCGGGGCCATTAACCGGATGCCACACATCAAGGCCAGTTTCCTCACGAGCCTCACGTAACGCACCATCGCTGGGTGATTCGCCGGCCTCGATATGACCGCCAGGCTGCAGCCAAAGACCGAGTCGCTTATGCAGATGCAACACCACGCCGCGGCTGCCGACCACGATGGCCGACGCTGTGACGTGCACCGGATCGGCGTCTTCACTGAACGGATGCTCGAGCAGATCGAGATGTTCGACAAACGCGAGCAACGAGCGCACTTCACGCGGGTCGACGCCGACGCGGGCAAGTACGGCGTTGCGAATGTCGGAGCGCATGTCGATGTGCCTCACGGTAGCGACAAGCGGTGCTCAAGACCAGTTGTAAGGCCAAACGCGGAGGTCGGGATGACAAAGGTCCCGAAGCAACTCGGCGGTGTGCTGGTGGACTGACTATGCCTCCCGAACAAAGGAGTGGCGATGCGAACAGGGAAGCGAGGCGAACGGCACATCGAGTTGGTGCGACCCGCAACTCCCCACCGGGGAGCAGCCCGCAAGGCGCTGCGCTACCTGATCGCCGTTGCAGCACTGCTCGCTCTGATCTTCGCCGCAGGCACACTTCGTCCCACCGTGGTGCCGCCAGCGGCTGTCACTGTTGAGCCTCGCACCGTCACCATCACCGCAGTGCCAACCACCACCACAGTGGCCACCACCGTGACCGTCACCACGCCCGAAACCATCGGCATCGCCGACGGGCTGCCAACTGCGCTGCTCGCAGCTCCGGTGCACGTGAAGGTGCTGGCGGGTAAGGCTCAATGGCTGGCCGACGACGCACTCGGTGTCGCCACTGATGGCGACACCCGAATCTTGGCCGGCAAGGTTCTCTACGCAATCGGCGACAACCACGCTTGGCAGCTTGTGGCCTACGTAACCGGCGCCGAAGGCTCCATCGCCAAGCCCGAATGCGTGTTCATCGACCAGCCACTCGCCGGAGATACACCGCGAGTGATTGCTGGCGAGCCGGTCATCATCAGCAAGCAACCGATTCTCATCTGCGAGGGCGTCGAAGGACACTCCGGTGGGATCTTCAGGGCAACCCTCGACATCGAGGGCACGGCCTCCGGCGAGATCACGGTGAAGGTGGATCTCACCCCATGACGCTGACTCGGAATTCTTCTCCAGTTATGCCCGATTGGCGTCGATACATCTGTGGCCCGCAAGAGGGCCAATCAAGAGATACGCGACGCGTATCTGCAGAGCGGCAGGAATCATCATGCGCACATTTGATACTCCCAGCGCCGGGCGTCGGCGCCTTCAACACCTCGTTGTTGTCTTCGCAGCAGTGCTCGCAGCGTCAGCGGTCGTAGCGCACCCCGCCAGCGCTCACAAAGGCGAGGACCGCGGCCGACAGACCGAGGACGCACGTGACCAGGACTCACGCGACGAGGACTCGCACGACAACCTTCAAGCGCTTCACCTCACGGTTGAGCCGGCGTCGTTGATCATCAGCGAGCCAATGCTCGTGCCACCGCCCACCCGCAGCGAATCGCTGGCGGTACAAGGGTCAGGCACCGGTGAGTCGTTGAGTGTGTGGGTCCCACCGGGAACAGCTCAATGGTCGGCCAGCGCGAACCTCGCGAGCCCCGTTGCGGGCATGACCCGAATTCTCAGCGGCACCGTGCTCTACGCCCTCGGCGACAACAAGCCGTGGCGCCTCGTCGCCCATATCAGCGGAGCCGATGGTGTCCGAGTTCAACCGGGCTGCGAGTCGACATACGCGCAACCTCCTGGCACGGCGGCCTCTGCGGTGGCCGGTGAGCGGGTTACCGTTAGAGACGAGCCCGTGGTCATCTGCTCTGGCGTCTCGGGCAACTCTTCTGGGCTCTTCTCGGTGACTCTTGATGTCGTTGGCCAGGCCAGCGGCAACGTGTCGATCGCTGTTCAGCTCACTCACTAACTACCGCTACAAGCCTTATCCCGCAAGGGATGCAGCGGGCCGTCGCTACGTGTCGCTACCGACATGACCTAGGCAACGTGCCGCAGGCGTCATGACCTCTCACGCATGACTGAGCAGGCATTACGGAACTCACAACACAGGTTTACCTTCGCCAGGTAGTGCCCTCAACAAGGGCAACGGATCGACCAGCGACCGGACCCACCCCAGCGGAGTTCTCTATGGCTCAGGTGAGCAGGTGCGGCACGCGACGCGTGCGGCTGAACCATGTGTTGATCACGATTGCAATCGTGGTGATCGCATCGACGGCCTTCGCCGCCTCGCTGAACACGAACGACCGCGGCAAGAAGGCGACCCCTCCTGACAGTGCGGCGCCGGGCACACGTTCGCCCCAAACCATTACAGATCCAACTCCAACCCCCGAGACGATTCCAACCAACACGATCGCAGCGGTTCGCTACCACCGAGCAACTCCCACTCCGGTTGTACCGCCAGTCGTCGTCGAGGTACTGCCGCCGCCACCGACTACTTCGCCCTCGACTTCGCCATCGACATCCGAGCCATCCGCTCAACACGATCGCAATGTTGCAGCCATTGTTTCCGAGATGCATGTTCGGGTTCTTCCCGGCACCGCGCAGTTCATGACCGACCCCACCCCCGGCGTCACCTCGGAGGGCATGACCCGAATCTTCTCCGGCAAGGTGCTCTACGCCGTCGGAGACAACCAGATGTGGCAACTCGTGGCGTTCGTCAGCGGTGCTGACGGCTATCGCACTACGTCGACGTGTGGGTCGCTCAATCAGTTCCTCGCTGGCGACGGCCCGCGTGTTACGCCAGGCCCAAGTGTGATCGTCGGAGCCGAACCGGTGGTGATCTGCCAAGGAATTGTGGGCCATTCGGGCGGCGCCTTTTCGGCATCGCTCGACATCGACAGTCCCGGCGTGCGTGGTGTCACCGTGCGTTTAGAGGTCATTCACTAAAGGTTTCGGCAAGGTCGCTTCAGCCGCGACCGATTGGCGTCGATACATCAATGCCCGATCACAGGGCGGCGACTCGATGCGCGATGCGCATCCCCAACTCGGCGGAAACCTCATGGCTGAACTCACTCGTCACCGAGCACGATCTGCTTTTCGGCGACGGCTCATTGTTGCCACCACAACTATCGTGGCGGCCTCGATTGTGTTCACCTATCCGGCCAGCGCAAACAATGCTGGCAAGCCCCGCACGCTGACTGCGTCGGCAAGCGGCCTCAGCACCGCGTTTGCCAGCAGTGACTTGCACGTCACCGTTGAACCAACGTCACTGTCGCTGCTCTCGCCCAACCCGGCACCAACACCGCCACGCAGCACTGCGCCGCAACGCCCTACTGGGCAAGGGTCTGGCACCCAATCAGCGTCGATAGGAATGCCCGTGCATGTGCGAGTGCTCCCCGGAAAAGCGCAATGGCTCGTCGACACATCCCCTGGAGTCGCGGCGCCCGGCAACACTCGAATCCTCGCCGGAACGGTGCTCTATGCCGTCGGAGACAACCGATCGTGG
>JAPKZR010000182.1 GCA_026393695.1 Actinomycetota bacterium | reverse complement strand
CCCCATCAAGATCGACCACCAGATCGACACCAGGATTGGCGTTGGTGAACTTCATCAACGCGCCGTGCAACAGCGGAAGCGTGCCGAGGTCGATCTCGCCGCGCACATGCAAGACATGGGTCGAGCCCACTATCACCTGCCCTACGTTGAGTTCCATGGCCGTGACCCTAGTGGGACACCACCGATTGGCCGAACGTGGCCAACCGCTGGGCTATGGAGGCTCGAGGACCATCGTGGAGTGACCCACCAAATGCACCTCGGGCATGAGCGCACCCACCATCGGCACGTCGGTGCCATTGGTGATGGACACCGTGACCGTTACATACGCATCGTGTATGGCCGTTGAAACGTTGACGGCGCTACCAAGCAATCGATGCGCAGCGTCGTTTCCTGCGGCCACCGGATCTGCCGATACCGCTGCGGCCCGCGCTGCGACGCGCGCTGCTTGGATGACCAACAACTGATCACCCGCCACAACAACGATCTGCACTGCAGCGAGCAGCAGCAGACAGAACAATGGCAATGCCAGCGCAAGCTCTACTGCTGCCTGCCCGCTGTCGGATCGGGTGCCGCCACCGGCTCGGGCCTCAGCCAATGCGACTGGTGATTTCTTCAATGATGCGATCGAAGAGCCGGCCGACCTTGCCACCACCGCCGCCCGATGTGGCCCAACTCACGACAAGCAACGCCACGACCGCTGCGCCCAAAAGTACAAGCGCATATTCGGTTGTTGCTTGGCCGTCTTCGCCAAGTGTGAAATACCACGTAGAAATTCGCACGATTCGTTTACGCATGATCAATAACCTCCGCTTGAAACCGATTGGGGTCGTCAGCGCCGAAGCGCTTGCAGCGACGAGAAGGTTCCGGCCATCAGCGGAACGATGGTGAGCAACACGAACGACGGCAGCGTGAAGCCGACAAGCGGAAACGACAGGCGCACCGGTAGTTGGCGCGCAGCGGCGTCGGCGTTGCGACGGCGCTGGGCGCGAGCCTCGTCGGCGAGGCGATCGAGTATTGGCGCAAGTGGCGTGCCATAGCGATCGCTCATCGCCAACGCATCGGCCAGTGGTTGAGCGATGCGACCGAGTTGGCGCGGCAGTTCGCCAAGCGCGTCGGCAAAGCGATCGCCGCGCGACACACGTTGCACTACCGCACGCAAGGCATTGCCAAGCAGTGGGTCAACCGACTCGGCCAGCATGGCGAAGGCTTGTAGTGGTGTGCACCCGGCGCGCACCGTGAGAACCAGCACATCGATGAAGTCGAATCCGAGCGCGAGCACACGTTGCTGCTTGCGTTGCGTGCCAGGCATTTTCATCGTGGGCCAAGCCATTGGCGCCAAGACTCGCTGGCGCTGCGGATACAGCGCGGCAATGCGGCGAGGAGGCGGCCGCAATCGCCACGAAAGACTGGCAAGCACAAGCATCGTGAGCGCTACGACAAACGGACTCATCTGGCGCCTCGAATGACTCGACTCATCACCCGAGCACCGGTGAGATTGAGCAACACACCAATACCCGCGCACACCATGCCAAACGGCGTGAACATAAACGCGCGGCCCTGCGCGTTGGTGAGCAGCGTGAACCCCGCGAAACCCAACGGAACCAACGTCAGCACTCGCGCCGACAAACGGGATTGCGCGCTCTGAGCGATGCGCTCTTGTTCGGCAGCGTCGCGTTCTCGAAGGGTGGCGGCTGCCCGATCAAGCGACTCGCTGACGTTGCCCCCAAGCCGTGCGCATAGGTGGAGCACATGCACCACGAGCGCCAGCGAAGCCGGGCCACTGGGTTGTTGCTGCAACGCCTCGGCCAGGGTGGCCCCGCGTTGCAACGCATTGACCGTGGGGTCAAAGGTTGGCGCAAGCTCAGCGACGCGCGGCGAAGCGAGGAATGCCGCTGCCAACGACTCGCCGCTGGCGCACCGGCGCGCAAGGTCGTCGAGCGCGACCGCAAGTTGTTGCGCCGTTCTTGGTGGTCGTGGTGACGGTGATAGTGCTGATGAACGCAGCATGGTCAGCATCGGCGCCGGCCCCGCTGAAGGTCGTTGACCACTACGCCCTCAGCGACCAACGTGCGATGCGCGCCGGGTGCGCCGGGTGTGGCGGCCGACGTGGGTGCCGCCAACTCGATGATGTCGCGTACGTGGCGCAGGCCATATGCATCTCGCTCGAGATGAATCACAACATCGAGCGAGCTACACACCTGCTCGCGCACCGCTGCGATGGGCCAGCCCGGCGCATGTTGCACCACGAGGGCCTCAATGCGTCGCAGCGCGTCGAGCGCGCTGTTGGCGTGGCACGTAGACATCGACCCGTCGTGACCCGTGTTGAGCGCCTGCAACATGTCGATCACTTCGGCGCCGCGAATCTCTCCGAGCACAAGCCGGTCAGGACGAAGGCGCAGCGAGGTGCGCACCAGATCGGTCATCGTGATTGCTGACACACCGTCGGCGGTGGCGGCACGAGCCTCGAGCCGCAATACGTGCGAGGTTCCAAGTTGAAGTTCGGCAGTGTCTTCGAGTGTGATCACCCGTTCGCCCGCAGTGATTCGCGAAGCAAGCGCGTTGAGCAGACTCGTCTTGCCCGACGACGTGGCTCCGCTAATGAGCACATTGCATCGATGATCGACCAAGGCGTGCAGCAGATCGATCACAGCGCCCTGCGCGAAGTCGCGCAGCACACGACGCCGCACACCGAACCGACGCATTGTGAAGCAGGCGCCATCAATAGCGATTGGCGCAATCACGGCACACACACGCGAGCCATCGGGCAGGCGAGCATCGACAATGGGCGACAGACGGTCGAGCCGCCGACCAACGGGATTCAACATGCGTTCGATGATGCGCGGCGTGACGACCAACGGGATTCAACATGCGTTCGATGATGCGCGGCGTGACATCGCTAGCCAGTCGCCCTGCAAACGACGTGCACCCCTCGCGTTCGATCCAGATATCGCCGCCGTTGTTCACCATGATCTCGTTCACGAGTGGGTCGACCATGTATTGATGCAGCGGTCCCAAGCCAGATGCATGCGCCACGGCGGCCAACACAACCGACTCAAGATCGTGTTGCTCAGCAAGCGGAAGCAATGTGCGCGCAAGACGGCGCGCGGCCTCGAGCAACTCGGCGTCGGCACTGTGCTCGGCCGCCAGTTGCTCGCAGATTGCTGCAACTGCTTGATCGTGAGTCACGCGGCGAGATCGCTGAGCGCGACCGCTAGCGAGCGTGGCAGCCGTGACGCGAGCAGGCCCGCATCGACCGCCCGGGCTACGGCTGGATCAGTGCTGATCTCGGCCACCACCGGTGCCTGCACGGCATAGGCAACGTCTTGCGCCCGCAAGGCCCTGCCTGGTTCGTGCACGACGACCACGCCAGTGGGCACCACCATGCTGGCCGCAGCACGACGCAACGCGAGATAGCACGGACGAATCACGAGTAGCTGGTGTTGTGCCGCCGCGAGAAACTGCGGTGGCGGCAACCATGATCCGGCATCGACAACCACTCGAGTTGGGCATGCCGCGAGGTACTGGCCAAGCTCGGCCCACCGAGCGGAGTCAACAAGCGCGTGCGGCCACGCTACGCCTTTCGGAATGAGCACCATGCCCTCGGCCGCCGGCACACCCAACGCTTCGAACGCTGGCAACCCTGCCGTGGCTGAGCCGATCCAATCGTGCACGCCCGGACCCGCAGGCTCAACAAGACCCAGCGCGGCTGGCACATCGCCAGCGAGATCAATCAGCCACGACGACCCGTGAGCCGCAGCGCTGAGCAGCGCCAGCGCACACGACACAACCGTGGTTCCACTACCGCCCTTGGCGGCCCAACAAACAGTGAGCACAGCACACCCCCGGACCCGGCGCGCACGCAGCGCAACCGTCGCAGAGCAATCAACAGGGGGAAGGTAATGGCAACCTATCGACCGATGCTGCCGGCGCCAACTTGGTGAGCCGCAACTTCGTTGCGCATCTCCGCGCCGCTCGCGAATCGGGCAATGTTGTCGATGAAGATCTGCGCACCGCGGTGGTTGGCAAGTGCGGTAGCACCCGAATTGTGCGGCGTAATGATCACGTTGGGCATATCCCACAGGGGGCTCTCGGCACCAAGTGGTTCGGTTGCGAACACATCGAGACCCGCGCCCGCGAGTCGACCCTGCTGCAACGCATCGATCAGCGCGGGCTCGTTCACAAGATCGCCTCGGCCAACGTTGATGAAGCGAGCCGTTGACTTCATCAACGCCAACTGCTCGGCGCCGATGAGACCACGCGTGTCGTGAGTGAGCGGCAACGCAAGCACCACATAGTCGGCCCACGCGAGCAGCTCGCCAAGTGCCTCAAACGTGCGCGTCTCACACGGCTCATTGCCAGAAACGGTACGACGACAACCAACCACGTTCATGCCAAGCGCAATGCCCAGCCGAGCGGTCTCTTCACCGATAGGACCCATGCCGATGACAGCAAGGTTGGTGCCCTCAACCTCTTCGCCAACATGTGGCGCCCACTGATGGTCTTGCTGGGCGCGCATCCACGCTGGAACATCGCGGCTGAGCCCAAGAATCATCAACACCACGGTCTGCGCAATAGGTCGCGCTGACGAGCCGGTCGAGTTGGTGAGTCGAACGCCGCGGCGCAGAAACTCGGCGAACACGGGGCTATCGACACCGGCCGAAAACGAATGCAGCCATTGCAGATTCGGTGCCTGCAAACACGCGCCGATGAAATGAGCCGTCCGCTTCGGCCATGAGTCTCCGCTGAAGAAGGCAATCGTGATGCGCGCAAGATCTTCTGCGGAGACGTGCGTGTCGCCGTCGAGTGTGACCACCTGAAGGTGTGGCACCGCAGCAAGAAGTTCATCGCCGTAGCGAGCCCATGCGGTGTCGGTGCAAAACAGCACGGGAGCGCTCAACATGGCGACAGGCTAACGGTCAGGTTGGCGTGGCGAGGGCACGGGTCATCGCCAAGAACGGACGGGGACGGCCTTCGCTCCAGCGACGCATCTCGACGATGCCAAAGCCCGCGTCAGCAAGGAGCGCGGGCATATCGCGGCTGAGATGACATCCGCCTGCAACGCGTTGCTGCACTGGATCGAGACGATGCTGCCAACGCTGAACCTTGCTGTCATCCGACAAGCCGTGCTCGAGCAGATGCAGAGTTCCGGCGGGCGCAAGCACGCGCTTGATCTCACGAAGAGCCAGCGCCGCATTAGGAATTGTGCACAGCGTGAACGTAGAGACAACGCAATCGATGGAGCCGTTCTCGAGCGGTAATGCCTCGCCAGTGAGCCCCACCACATCGACCGGAAACGATGCGCGGGCCACACGCGACTTGGCGAGTTCGATAGCCCGCGCCGATGGCTCGACAACGACAAGCCGCTTCACCTCGGGCGGATACAAGGCAAGGTTGTGCCCCGAACCGAAACCGATCTCCAGCACGGTGCCGTGCGTGCCAGCAACTGTGTCGCGACGATGCACACGGAACGCCTTGCTGCCGCACATGCGATCAATCGCTACCGGCAACACGCGCTCTTCGTAGAAACGGCCAAACCTGCTCATGGGTGGTGAGTCTGGCCAAGCCCCGTGCTCACGTCAAACCTGTAGCATCTGCGGCGGAGGTGTCCGGGTACCTGGTGGGCTCCACCGCCTTCAAAGCGGCTGGGACGAGCGATCCTCGTCCGGCGGGTTCGATTCCCGTCCACCTCCGCCAAACAACGGCTTGCGTGTTTGCGTCAGCCCCAAGCCAGCACATCGGCCACGAGATCAAGTGGCAAACGATCGGGCGCACGAGTTTCCCACTCACCCCAATCGGCGCGAGGCACGACCCACACAATCTCGAAGCTGTTGCCATCGGGGTCTAAGCCGTATACCGACTTGGTGGCGCCATGATCGAATTCGCGATCGATCATGGCCCGAGCAGCCAGTAGGTCTCTCGCTCGAGCGAGGTCGTTCACGTCATCGACCTCGAGCGCAAAGTGAAACATCCCAACCGCGGCAGGATTCGCCGCGGGAGCATCGGCAGCAATCTCAACAAGGCCAAGGTCGTGATGATTCTGCGAACCGGGCGCACGCAGGAACGCCATCTTTGGTCCATATCGGTTGACCGCCTCAACGAACCCAAAGAGCTCACTGTAGAAATCGATCGAGCGCTGGAGGTCCCGCACCTGAAGCACCAAGTGGTTCACCCGCCGAACTGGAATCGAACTTGTCATCGGTTCACGCTCCGTTGTTTGTCGAAGGTAAATACAGTGAGACTGTATTTACACAGTGTCACTATAATCATGGCATCGAAGATGTCAAGCCCCCTCGCGATCTGCGTTCACGCCGCTCTGCGGCCACTCGGGCGCGCATCATCGAAGCTGCGGGTCAGTTGTTCGACGAACGCGGCTACGCGGCCACCACCATCGAAGCCATCGCTGTCACAGCCGATGTGGCTGTCGAGACCGTGTACTCAAAGTTCCGCAACAAACGAAACCTGCTCAACGCCTACCTCGAAACGGCAATCGTCGGCGACGCCACCGAGGTACCACTCCTCAGCCGGCCTGCGGTTGCAGCGATTCGATCCTCAGCGAATCAGCACGATCAAATCGAGCAGATTGCGCAACTGATTCGCGGTGTTCTGCAGCGCACCGCTGCTGTGCAGGCCGTGCTGCGTAGCGCCACAGCCGTAGACCCGGAGATCGATTCGATCATCGCCGACGACGATCGCCGCCGCAAGATCACACATCGCACGTTCGTTGAGATGATCGCCGCGAACGGCCCGCTCAGTAAGGGACTCACCCTGGCCGAGGCAACCGACACGCTGTCTGCATTGGCCAACCCCGACATGTATTCGTTCGTCACCAAACGCCGCGGATGGAGCGCCGCTCGCTACCAAAAGTGGCTTGCATCAAGCCTCACAAAATTGCTGTTGTAGCGAGCTCTGCAGGTCAACGGCCGCTGTGGCCGAAGCCTCCACCGCGGTCGAGACCTTCGAGCGAGTCGACCTCGGTCCACACCACTTCTTCCACACGCTGCAGCACCAGTTGGGCAACTCGATCGCCGCGACGCACGTGATACTCGTCGGCTGGATCGGTATTGAGCAGGACCACTTTGATCTCGCCGCGATACGCCGAGTCAATAAGCCCTGGCGCATTCACCACGCTGATGCCGTGCTTCAGCGCCAAGCCACTGCGCGGCAACACGAATCCGGCGTAACCCTGCGGGATGGCGATGGCGATG
>JAPKZR010000249.1 GCA_026393695.1 Actinomycetota bacterium | reverse complement strand
TTCGCAAGGACAATTGCAACGAACGAAATCCAAAAGGCAACGGCAACAACGATTGTTGGCCAGTCAGTTTTCGTTTGCCCCGATGTCGCTGCGAGATGCACTGCTTACAGGTCTAGCGAAACGTTCTCCTCAGGGTCGGTTCGGCGGCGAGGCATATGCGCACAATCACACCGTTTGTGGTGGTACTAACTTCACGTTGTTGCGGCAACGCACCATCTGAGGTGCATACACTTCAGCTATGGCCGATCGTAAGAACATTCTGAGCACCTTTCAGGAGCGCCTTGAGAAGGTGATTCACGACTCAAAGCAGAACCGCAGCCAATTCGCCGAAGCCGTTGGACTCGATCGGTCAACCCTGTCGCAGTTGCTCTCGCCAACGAATCGGCGCCTCCCGCGCATCGAAACGTTGGCGGCGATCGCCGAGGCCCAACAGGTCTCCATCGACTGGCTCATCGGCCTCAGCAACACCGGCCCGATGCAAGCCGAAATGATGAATGAGCAGATGTCGTTTGAGGGCGACGCGTTGGCGCATAACGACGAGCGACTCATTGCCTGGCTGCGCGAAGCCATCGGCTACAAGATTCGCTACGTGCCATCCACCCTGCCTGACCTACTCAAGACCGAGGAGGTCATTCGCTTTGAGATGGGCGATTACGTAGCAAGCAGGCCCGAGCAAAAGATCGAGACAGCGGCTGCGCGTCTGGCATGGACCCGCGCGCCCGAGACCGACCTCGAGTGCTGCAACTCGGTGCAACAGATTGAAACCTTCGCGCGAGGCGGCGGCATCTGGCGAGACCTTGAGCTCAGCAGCCGACTCGCTCAACTGGATCACATGATCGACCTGTGTACCGAGTTGTATCCAACGCTGCGATGGTTTCTCTTCGATGGCCGCCAACGCTTTGCGGCACCGGTCACGATCTTCGGGCCGCTGCGAGCCGCGCTCTACATCGGCCAGATGTATCTGGTGCTCACCTCGGCTGAACACGTGCGCACTCTGACGCGGCAGTTCGACGACCTCATCAAGGGAGCCGTTGTGCAGCCACCCGACGTACCCGCGTTCTTGAAAGAGCAACGCACGGTGGCACAGCGGCTTCGTCGCTAATCGACCAACGCCGCAAACCGCGGGTGATTCAACACACGCTCGATAAACCGTTGCCCCAACTTGCTGCCTGCGATTGCCATCGCTGCACACACCACGACAACTGGCTCAAGCGGCGCACGTAATCGATGGGCACCGTAAAAGACGGCCGCCGTAGCGAACACGCTGATTGCAGGAGCGATCAAGATCCATCCGCACCGGCGACGGTTACGCCACCAACCCACCACGGCGAGCGGCGCGAGGATCCACCAACTGATGATTCCGCTCCACGATTGAATCCTGCCGCGCTGGTCGGCCATGTCGATCACGACGAGATCATCAAGTCCGTAGAGATCTGCAGTGCGCAACAGGCGGGCAGCGACGACAAGCGGCAAACGACGCACGTGTTCACGCATGTAGCGCACAGCGATTTGGTGTTCCCGACGCGATAACTGTGAAGCATCTTCATCGGGTTGGATGACGACATCGTTGAGGCAAACCGTGAGCCAGCCGCCCATCTTTGGACCGCCGTACGTGGCATCGCAGTTTGACCCGAGAATGGTGATGCCTTCGTTGACGCTCAGCAACACCGGGGCATCGAATCGGGTGGCGTTGTAGATCATCCATGGCGCAATCACTGCGCCAACCACCACGAGCGTGACCACCGCTCGCTTCAACCACTCGAGACGTGCCTGCGCTCTGAACCCGATCAAGGCGAGCAGTGGAGCGAGCACGATTAACTCGCTGCGGGTGAGCGCCGCGAGTGCCACCACGCCTCCGGTCATGATCGCCGAGCGATAGTCAAAGCGCTGCTGGAAGCGCCAGGCGCACAGCAACGCAAGCACCACGAAGAAGACTGCCGCAGGCTCAGACATCACGAGCGAATCGTTGATCCACAGGTTTGGGTACACGGCGGCGACGAACGCAGCGATGATGGCCACTCGCCTACCGCCGAGCCGCAGGCCCAACAACGCAATCAGCGGAATCACCGCGATACCCAGCAATGTGCTCGTTGCGCGCTGCCAAGACACAACGTGCGGGAGCAAGCTTGCGGGCGTCATCAACAAAGAAGCCAGCGGAGGATGTTCGGCGCCAGGTCCGTTGGTAAACACCAAGCGGAACCATTCGCCATGGGCGTTGTGCTGCGCTTGATAGCTGTAATAGACCGAATCGTTGAAGACCAAGCCCAGATTCCACCGGCGGATCAACATCGCAATGCGCCAGACGGCGCCGAGAACCGTGGCCACAACTCGAGCCCCGCCGCATGATCATCTGGGGCCAGCGGAATCAGGGCTTCAGGCACACGGCCAATCTAATCGCGGCCACCATTTCGCCCGCCATGCGTGAGCGCACGCTGACCGTGCGCTCACGCATGGCAGAGGAATCATGCGGCTGGCGGATGAAGTAATTCACGGTACGTCTGTGCCAACTTTGAAGGGATAGTATTCGCCGGTCAGCGCGTCGCACTCGGGGGCACATCATGAGCGAAATTCAAAGCGAGGCGCCGAGCGGCGGATCACGTCGCAAGGGCCGATCCACTGCCGAGAGAAGTCGCCTTCCCGTACAACGTCCGCTGGCCCAGCCGCGCATGCCGTACAAGCCAACCGACGTGGTATCAGCCGACGAACTCGAGATGATTCACGACGCGTCGATGCAGATTCTCGAAGAGATCGGCATGGACTTTCTCGACGCCGATGCTCGTCAGTTGTTGGCCGACGCTGGTGCCCGCATTGAGCCCGGTAGCGCTCGAGTTCGGTTCGACCGCGAGATGGTGCTCGAAAAGATCAAGACCGCGCCGTCGTCGTTCACGTTCCACAGCCGCAACCCTGCGAACAACCTCATTATCGGCGGCGACTACATGGCGTTCGGCTCGGTAGCCAGCGCACCAAACGCATTCGACATGGATAAGGGCCGACGCACCGGCAACCACGCCGACTACAAGAACCTCATTCGTCTCGCCCAGATGCTCAACAGCGTTCACTTCTTGGCCGGCTATCCAGTAGAGCCCATCGATCTGCATGCATCAATCCGCCACCTCGATGCCACCTTCGATGCGCTCACGTTGAGCGACAAGCCACTGCACGCCTACAGCCTGGGGCGCCAGCGCAACCGCGATTGCCTTGAGATGGTGCGCATCGCTCGCCAAATCGACGACGAAACACTCGACCGCGAGCCGTCGATCTTCACCGTCATCAACACCAGTTCGCCCTTACGCCTCGACATCCCAATGCTGCAGGGCATCATGGAGTTTTCGTCACGCAACCAGATCGTGGTGCTCACCCCGTTCACCTTGGCTGGCGCGATGGCACCAGTCACCTTGGCCGGCGCACTGGCGTTGCAAAATGCCGAAGCGCTTGCAGGCATTGCGTTCACACAGATCGTTCGCCCCGGATCACCAGCGGTGTACGGCGGCTTTACCTCAAACGTCGATATGCAGTCGGGTGCCCCGGCATTCGGCACGCCCGAGTACATGCGCACCGCGATGGTCGGCGGCCAGCTCGCCCGCCGTTACAACCTGCCGTACCGCAGCTCAAATGTGTGCGCCGCCAATGCGGTAGATGCGCAAGCCGCATACGAGTCAGTGTTCTCGCTGTGGGGCGCAACCATGGGCGGCGTCAACATGCTGATGCACGGCGCCGGTTGGATGGAAGGCGGCCTGCACGCCGGCTACGAAAAGATGATCATCGACGCCGATCTGCTGCACATGGTGTCGGCATTCCTTGAACCACCAGTGGTCGACGAAGCCTCGCTTGGGCTCGAGGCCATTCGCGATGTGGGTCCCGGTGGCCACTTCTTTGGCACGCAGCACACCCAAGACCGCTTCCGCACGGCCTTCCATAAACCAATGATCTCCGACTGGCGCAACTACGAATCGTGGGAAGAAGCGGGCAGCCCCAAGGCCCCCGATCGCGCCAACCAGATCTGGAAAGAGATGCTTGCCGCATACGAGCCGCCGCCAATAGACGATGCGGTGCGCGAAGAACTGCAAGCATTCGTCGATCGTCGTCATTCCGAAGGTGGAGTCCCCACCGACTTCTAGGCCGAAGCCTCGGCCGCAAGCAATACGCAGTAGTTCATTTCGAAAGGATTCTCAGTGAAGTCTTCAGCTCAGGTCGTCGTGATCGGCGGCGGCGTCGTCGGTGCCAGCGTTCTTTACCATCTCACCAAGGCCGGCTGGACCGACGTAGTTCTGCTCGAGCGCAAAGAGCTCACCGCCGGATCCACGTGGCATGCCGCCGGCGGCATGCACACGCTCAACGGCGACCCCAACGTGTCGAAGCTGCAGCAGTACACCATCGAGTTGTACGAAACCATCGAGCGTGAGTCTGGTCAGAACTGCAGCATCCACCTTCCTGGCGGTCTGATGCTGGCCGACACCGAAGTGCGCATGGACTTCTTGCGCATGGCTCAGTCACGTGGCCGCTACCTCGGTATGGATCTCGAACTGATCACACCGTCCGAGGCCAAGACGCTCTTCCCATTGCTCGAGGAGAAGTACTTCATCGGCGCGCTCTACGACCCGGTTGAGGGTCACGTCGATCCATCGGGCGTCACCCACGCTTACGCCATCTGTGCCCGCAACGCTGGCGCCGAGATCTACCGCAACACATGGGTCAACGCACTGACCCAGCGCTCCGACGGCACGTGGGATGTTCACACCGATGTCGGCCAATCAATCCACGCCGAACACATCGTGAACGCTGGCGGATTGTGGGCCCGCGAAGTCGGTCGTATGGTCGGCATCGAACTGCCCGTGCTCGCCATGGAGCACATGTATCTCGTCACCGAAGACATGCCCGAGGTTGCTGCGCACGTTGCTTCTACGGGCAAGGAAATGCCAATGGCACTCGACTTTGCTGGTGAGATCTACATCCGCCAAGAGCAAGGCGGCATGTTGCTCGGCACCTACGAGCAGGCCTGCGTGCCGTGGTCGCCAAAGGAGACTCCGTGGGATTTCGCGCAGCGACTGCTCGACCCCGATCTCGATCGCATTGCGCCCGAACTCGAGGTTGCGTTCAAGCATTACCCAGCGATGGCGACCGCCGGCATCAAGCGGGTCATCAACGGACCATTCACGTTCTCGCCCGACGGCAACCCGCTTGTTGGCCCGATCCGCGGCATTCGCAACTGTTGGGTTGCGTGCGCCGTGATGGCCGGACTGTCACAGGGCGGCGGCGTCGGCCTTGCCCTCGCCAACTGGATGACCCAGGGCGATAGCGGCCTCGATATCTGGGGTATGGACGTCGCCCGTTACGGCGATTACGCAACGCTGCCCTATACCAACGCCAAGGTGCGCGAGAACTACGCCCGCCGTTTCCGCATCACCTTCCCCAACGAAGAACTTGCTGCTGGTCGACCACTGCACACCACGCCCATCTACGACCGACTCACCGACGCCAACGCTGTGTGGGGCGCATCGTTCGGGCTCGAGCATGCACTGTGGTTCCAAGAGCAAGGCAAAGAACCAAAGGAAGACGTCACCTTCCGCCGCAGCAACGCGTGGGATCAGGTGGCCGCCGAGTGCACCGCTGTTCGCGAGCGCGTGGGCCTCACCGAGATCTCAAACTTCGCCAAGTATCGGGTGAAGGGTTCCGGCG
>JAPKZR010000051.1 GCA_026393695.1 Actinomycetota bacterium | reverse complement strand
CCGCCTGGTTGCGCTAACCGTCACGCCACTCACGCCACTCAGCGGCCACATCAGGCAGCGGCCACCATCCGCTACATCAAAGAGTTTGTTGAAGACAATTGGTCGAGGGTCGACCAATTGTCTTCAACAAACCGTGGAGTGCGGGCGGGGGCGCGGGACGAGAGTGCGGACGCGTGCGAGGGCGCGGGTGGAGTGCGGGCGAGTTAGACGAGGGCGTCGAACTGGTGCAGATCGCGAAGCTTCGGGTTGTTCGAGAACACCTCGACTGGCTTCGTGAACGGCAGACGTAACGCACGCTGCAACACGGTGCACTGCACGTGTTGGTTGTATTCGGCCAGAGTGACCGCCCAGCCATCTTTGCCAGCGCGAGCCGTGCGGCCACTGCGATGCAAATAGGCCTTGCCGTCGGCGGCAGGCTCGTAATGGATCACTGCGCCGATGTCGTCGATGTCGATGCCGCGGGCGGCAACGTCGGTTGCGACGAGCACCGAAATTTCGCCAATGGTGAACCGCTTCAACGCCTTTTCGCGAGCTGGCTGCGGGAGATCGCCGTGAATGGCCATCGCTCGCACACCGAGATCTTGCAACGCCTCTGTGGCCCGGTCGCAGGCGCGCTTGGTAGCGCAGAACACGATGACGCGCTCGAACGAACTGGCGATCGTTGCCACCACTTTGTCGCGGTCCATGCGATGCACCGCCAAGAAGAGGTGATACATCGTGCCAACCGTGTCGGTGGGCGCATCGATCGATACCTCTACGGGGTCTTTGAGGTAGCGGCGCACCAAGTGTCCGACGTCGCCGTCGAGCGTTGCTGAAAACAGCATGGTCTGATGCGGTCCGGTGATCTTGCGCAGAATCCACTCAACCTGCGGGGTGAACCCGTCGTCGGCCATGCGATCGGCCTCGTCGAGCACGAGCACTTCGATCTGATCGAGATCGAGTTCGTTGTTCTTCAACAGGTCGATGAGGCGCAGTGGAGTGGCCACGACAACCTCGACGCCAGCGTTGAGCACGTCGATCTGACGATGCCGCGATGATCCGCCGTACACCGCAAGAACGCCGAACCCGCACGCCTTAGCGACTGGTTCGAGTACTTCGGCAACCTGCAGCGCCAATTCGCGCGTGGGTACGAGGATGAGGCCGCGTGGCTTGTTGGGTGCTGCTTTGCCGGTGAGGCGCGAGAGCAAAGGCACACCGAAGGCAAGCGTCTTGCCGGAGCCGGTGCGGGCTCGGCCACACACGTCGACGCCGGTGAGCGCTACTGGAATGGCCTCGGTTTGGATCGCGAACGGCATCGAGAAGCCAGCAGCAGCAAGGCCTGCATCGATATCGGGTGGCACCCCAAGGGCAGCGAAGCCGGTGGGCGTGTACACGGGTGCAACGTCGGTGAGTTTTTCGGTGTGCTCGGATGTGTGATCGTCGGCGGGCCTGTGAGGGGGAGTCCGCCGGCCGCGTGCAGCGCCGAGGTGGGCTGGAGAGTCAGGCATGTTGCTAGCAGGGTATCTACACCAAGACCCTGAATGGCGCTTTCTCCAAGCAGGGTCTGGCACCTATTGTCTATGCGTGACCAATGACCACCCATCGTCGAGCGCGCAGCAGCCCGCAACGACGGCAATTACCGCCGGCCGATCAGCCAACGGCACGTCGCTCGCCACTCCGCTCTGGGCCTCAAGTACATGGATGTCAACAGGCCTTGTCGATGCTCGTCGGCGCGCTACCGGACGCCGATCCACAGAGTTCTACAGCCGCTATGCGAACCCCACCGTTCGAGCATTTGAAGAAGCAATCGCCGCGCTCGAAGGCGCCGAAGACGCCGCTGCGTACGCGAGCGGAATGGGCGCGATCACCACCACGATTCTGGCGCTGTGCAGTTCGGGCAGCCACATCGTCGCCCAGCATCAGCTCTACGCCGGCACGCTTGCGTTCTTGCAGGGCCCCTGTCGGCGCTTTGGCATCGATGTCACGTATGTCGACGGTACGAAGCCCGGCGCGTTTGCTGCTGCGGTTCAACCCGGCCGCACGATGTTGGTGCTCGCCGAGACTCCGTCGAACCCATTACTTGAGTTGATCGATCTCGATGAGCTTGGCGCCATCAAGGGACCCTTCACTGTGGTCGACTCCACGTTTGCCACTCCCCTTGGCCAGCAACCGATCAAGCACGGCGTAGACCTCGTGATCCACTCAGCCACGAAGGGCATCGATGGACACAACGATGCAACGCTGGGCGTGATCGCTGGCGAGCGAGACCGGCTTTACGAAATCTGGGGCTACGGCGTACTGCACGGTGCAACTCCGTCACCCGCCGACGCGCTCAACGCGCTCCGCGGAATTCGCACGCTCGCAGTGCGCACGGCACACCAATCGAAGTCGGCGATGCAGATCTCCACGGCGCTCGCTACCCACGCTGCCGTGCGCGCTGCGCATTACCCCGGCCTCACAACACATCCGCAATACGAACTCGGTCAGCGCCAAATGCGCAACGGCGGCACTGTGCTTGCGTTCGACGTAGCCGGCGGCCTCGAACACGCAACATCCGTTCTCGACCGCGTTCGATTGGTGCGTGTGGCCACATCACTCGGAGGCCCCGAGACGCTCATGTGTCACCCCGCAACATCCACTCACTCAAGCCTCACCGCTGAAGAACTTGCAGCCGCCGGAATCACACCGGGACTGCTGCGAGTTTCGGTTGGACTTGAAGATCCCAACGATCTCATCGCCGACCTGAACCAAGCACTCGAACGGGTGACCACCTCAGCATGAAATCGTTTGGAGTGCTCTGCCTCCATGGTCTGGGTGGCACGCCACACAGCATCATGCCAATCACTGCCGCAATTCACGAGGCCGGTTACACCGTGGTCGCCCCTCACCTCATCGGCCACGGCACCACGCCCGAAGACCTCATCGACTGCACCTGGAACGACTGGATGCAAGGCGTGCTCGAAGCCGCCGACGCGCTCTCGCGGCGCTGCGGTGCTGTGGTGGTTGTGGGCCAATCAATGGGCGCCACGCTCGCGCTGCTCACCGCTGCACACCGCAACGACATTCGTGGCGTCGCCGTCATCAACCCTGTGGTGTTGCCTCCCGACCCTGACGCCACCGAGCATTTTGAATACCTCATCGAGCGCGGCCGAACGATGCAGCCTGCTGGCGAATCAGACATCCGCGACCCGAGCGCGCGCGACAGCGCGTACGCCGAACTGCCGCTGCGCTCGCTGATTGAACTCGGGCGCGGAGCAACCCTTGCCAACGTCACGATGGCAACCCTCAACGTGCCGCTGCTGATTGCGTCAAGCGACCACGACAACGTGGTCGATCCGGCCAACTCCGACGCGCTCGAACACACCGTGATCGCGGCGGGTCACGGTCCGGTCACTCGCCTCCGTTTGGCGAACAGCGGCCACGTTGCTGCGCTCGACTTCGACCGTGAGCTGCTGTGCAACGAACTGCTGACTTGGTTAGCCAATTTGACCGACGAGTCAGCCGCTTCTGTCTGATGAATCAGTGAGTAGCTAGTCCGCGACGAACTCGTTATGGTCGCATTCCTGTGTCCGGAACAAACCGGCCAGAAAGGAAACCGATCTCATCAGGAGGCGTTCGCATGAACAATATCGATGGCACTACCACCGCAGGCCGCAAGGGCATCGCATACGACTGGCAGAGTCTTCTCGCCAATGACGTCGTTGCGTCCTTCGAGGCACAACTTGCCGATTTGGTTCTGGAATCAGCTGAATGACGCTCCTCCCCCAGCGGGTGCTGGTGCTCGGATGCGGCTCTGTGGCGCAATGCGTCGTGCCGTTGTTGGTGCGTGATCTTGGGATCGAACCCAATCGCATCAACGTCGTCGATTTCGTCGACAACCGAGCCCGCATCGCCGAGGTCCTCAAGCTGGGGGTTCATTACGAACAAGATCGGCTCACGCCCGACAACCTGAACGCGTTCCTCAGCGACCGTGTCGGTAGCGGCGATCTGCTGGTCGATCTCGCGTGGAATATCGACAACCCCACGATTCTGCAGTGGTGTCGAGATCACAACGTCCGTTACCTGAACACCTCTGTCGAGGTCTGGGATCCGTACGACGATCTGCAGCGCACCCACCCCATCGACCGCACGTTGTATGTGCGCCACTCGCAACTGCGCCGGATGAAGGCCACGTGGGGTGACAACAACGGCGCCACCGCGGTTGTTGAGCACGGCGCCAACCCTGGCCTTGTGAGCCACTTCTTGAAGCAGGCGCTGCGCGAGATTGGCTCGCGCCTGTTATCTGATGGCATCGCCGGCACACGCGCTGGCGCCATCGAAACCGCCCTCGCCGACAACAGTTACAACGTGCTCGCCCAACTCACCGGCACCAAGGTGATCCACGTCTCCGAGCGCGATACACAGATCACCGACGTGCCCAAAGAGTTCGACGAGTTCGTGAACACATGGTCGGTCGATGGCCTCTACGAAGAAGGCGTTGCTCCGGCCGAGATGGGCTGGGGCACGCACGAGCTGCGCCTCCCCAAGAACGCCTACACCCACAATGGCGAAGGCCCCCGTAACCAAATCTGCATGGCTCAGCCCGGGCTCAACACGATGGTTCGTTCGTGGGTTCCGTGTGGCCCGATGCACGGCATGGTCATTCGCCACGGCGAAGCACTCACCATCAGCGATCACCTCACGGTGTGGGACGACTTTGGCAATCCGCTCTATCGCCCAACTGTTCACTACGCGTATTGCCCATCCGAGTCGGCCATCGCCAGCATTCACGAACTGCGTCAAAACGACTGGCGCATGCAGAGCCGCCAGCGCATTTTGAACGACGAGATCATCAGCGGCCGCGACGAACTTGGCGTGTTGCTGATGGGTCACGATTACACCAGTTGGTGGACCGGCTCATTGCTGTCTATCGACGAAGCCCGCGCCATCGTGCCGGGGCAAAGCGCCACCACAGTTCAAGTGGGCGGCAGCATCATCGGCGCACTGAGTTGGATGATCAAGAACCCCAACGCAGGTCTGCTCGTGCCCGACGACTTGCCGTGGGAAGAAGTGCTCAACGTGTCGCGCAAATATCTGGGCACGCTGCACTCGGGACCAACCGATTGGACTCCGCTGCGCGATCGCAACGATCTGTTCCCGGTGTACGGCGACGAAAGCGACGGGTTGAACCTCAACGACCCGTGGCAGTTCGACAACTTCCTGATCCGCTGACGATCACTCTCGATCACTCTCGATCACTCTCGATCGCTCTCGCGACCGGGCCGCCTTACGCCGCGCCGCTTGCCCGCACTGCTGCAACTGTTGCAGCCACGAGTTCTGTAGACGCCGCATATGGCATGTAGAACGCCACCCGTTCGGCAACACCGTCGAAGCGACGAACCAGCTTTGCGCCAACTTCGTCGGGTGTGCCGCACACAGCGATGGTGTGCAAGATGTCGTCGTCGATGAGCCCGATCATGTCGAGCCAACGACCTTGCTTCGAGAGCACGTTGAGCTCAACATGCAGATCGCCCCAGCCATGCGCGTCGAGTACCGGCCGGTAGCTCGGCGTTGATCCGTAGAACGAGAGCAGACCTTTGACACCGCCGACAGCCGCTGCGTACTCGGCTTCGTTGCGCCCGACACACACGATGGCCTGAGCAATCACGCTGATATCGCTGCGCGCCCGACCCGCGGCGGCGAGGCCTGCGGAGAGATTGGTCATGGTGTGCTCGGTGAAGAAGCGTTCGGTGCTGAACGGCATCACCAACAACCCATCGGCCACCTCGCCCGCCATGCGGGTCATCAGCGGGCCCAGCGCACCGAGCCATATCGGCGGCGGCCCGTAAGGATTCGGGCCAGGGTTAAACATCGGTGTCATCAGCGTGTGGTGATAGAAGTCGCCCTCAAAGCGAAGCCGCTCGCCAGTGGACCACGCCGTGAAGATCGCCCGCATTGCGGCGACCATCTCGCGCATGCGCGCAACCGGTGGATCGAACTTGGCCCCAAAGCGCTTCTCGATCTGCGGCTTGATCTGCGATCCGAGTCCGAGCATGAAGCGACCCTGACTCAACAGTTGCAAGTCGTTGGCGAGGTACGCCAACTGCATTGGGTTACGCGGCAACGCGATCGCCACGTTGGTGTACAAATCGACTCGGCTGTTCGGCGCCGCCAAGGTGAGCGGCACAAAACCATCGTGCGGACCCTCGAACGTGAACACCCCATCGATGCCAGCATCGGCGAGTTGCGCGGCCTCACTCGCGGCATCGGCGAAGGATCGAAGTTGCGTGTCGAGCTTCATACTGGCCATATGGCGACCATAGTCGGCAGACGATTCCTCACCACTTCTCACGCCAGTCGCAGGCACCCCGACGCCCGATTGCACACTTGTAGGCGCATCGTTGCACTACCAGCAGCTCGTGCTAGTCTTTGGCCCATGACGCGTCTGATCGGCCTCCTTCTTACCTAAGGCGAACGCCCCATATCGCGTTCGTCCAGCCCCTTGTGCCACAGCGCAGGGGGTTCTTGCTTTTTCAGGACCAAACAACTCAGCTCGCAGCACGGCACACCAGCAAAGTTCACACCCAGGAGCACCACATGCCACCGCCAAACGTAACGCCAAAGAAGATGCCGTTCGAGAAGTACCAGCCGTGGCTACCCCTGGTGCTCACCGACCGCACGTGGCCCGACGTGCGCGTGTCCAAAGCCCCGCTGTGGTGCAGTGTCGACCTCCGCGACGGCAACCAAGCGTTGATTGATCCAATGGATCCAGATCGCAAGCGGCGCATGTTCGACGCGTTGGTGAAGATGGGATTCAAAGAGATTGAGGTGGGCTTCCCGGCCGCAAGCCAGCCCGACTTCGATTTCGTACGCCAGCTCATCGAAGAAGATCTCATCCCCGACGACGTGACCATTCAGGTTCTGGTGCAGTGCCGCCAAGAGTTGCTCGAGCGCACCTACGAAAGCCTGCAGGGCGTGAACAAGGCCATTGTTCACTTCTACAACAGCACCAATCCGTTGCAGCGCGAAGTGGTGTTCAACCTCGATAAGGGCGGCATCATCGATATCGCGGTCAACGCCGCAAAGCTCGCCCGCAAGCTCGAGCAGACCTTGGTCGGCAGCCAGATTCGTTACGAGTACTCCCCCGAGAGCTTCACGCTCACTGAGCCGCAATACGCGCTCGACATTTGCCATGCCGTGATGGATGTCATCGAGCCCACCCCCGAGCTGCCCATCATCTTCAACCTGCCCGCCACCGTCGAGTGCTACACCGCCAATGTCTACGGCGATGTCATCGAGTGGTTCGGTCGCAACGTCCGTAACCGCTCGAGCGTGGTCATCAGCCTGCATCCACACAACGACCGCGGCACCGGTGTTGCCGCAGCCGAGTTTGGCGTGATGGCTGGTGCCGATCGCGTTGAGGGCACCTTGTTCGGTAACGGCGAGCGCACCGGCAACGTCGACATCGTGAACCTCGCGATGAACCTGTTTGCACTTGGCGTCGACCCCGAGCTCGACATCAGTGACATCGACGCGCTGCGTCGCGTCGCCGAATACTGCAACCGCTTGCCGGTGCACCCACGCCACGCCTACGTGGGCGATCTGGTCTACACCTCATTCTCGGGCAGCCACCAAGACGCCATCAAAAAGGGCTTCGACGTGCTGTACGCGAAAGCTGCAGCCAAGGGCAACAAGCCAGACGACTACGAAACCTGGGGCGTGCCGTATCTGCCCATCGACCCCAAGCATGTGGGCCGCACGTACGAAGCTGTTGTTCGCGTAAACAGCCAAAGCGGCAAGGGTGGCGTTGCCTACATGATGAAGGCCGAGCATGGCTTCGATCTGCCACGTCGTTTACAGGTTGAGTTCTCGAAGACCATTCAGCACATCACCGAAGACTCGGGCACCGAGATCAGCCCCGTCACGATGTGGGAAGCGTTCCAGTCCGAGTACCTCGATGCTGAGCCGGCAATCCGCCTCGACAGCCACGAGCTGCGCTCAACCAGCGAAGGCCAGCGCAGCGAAGTCACTGCGCAACTCATCGTCGACGGCGCGCACGTCACCGTGCACGGTGTGGGCAATGGCCCGATCGACGCCTTTGTGCATGCCTTGCGCGATGGTCTCGGCGTATCAATCGATGTGCTCGACTACGCCGAGCACGCGATGGGTTCGGGTTCCGAAGCGACGGCCGTGGCCTACGTAGAGACCAAGGACCACAACGGCCAAGTGCGTTGGGGCATCGGCACCGACCCAAGCATCATCACGGCTTCGTTCCATGCCGTGGTGTCGGCCGTACTTCGACAGCGCGCATAGGTCGCACCGATGACTCGCTGTATCAAGAAGCTGTTCGTCGTGCTGGTCTTGTGCGCAGGCATTGGGTCGTTGTTGATGGTGCTCAAGCGCCGCCGCGACGAGTCGATGCCTGGGCGCGCCAGCGCAGCGCAATGGGCCGCGTCACCCCATGCACCATCTACGATGCAACAAACGGCATAACTGCTGAGCAATCCCACCTCGCAAGGAGCAACCATGAAGGTCAGTGTTGATTTCGACGTTTGCGCATCCACCGGTGCGTGCATGCAGACATGCCCCGAAGTCTTTGAGGTTCGCAGCGACGGCTACCTCTACGTGTTGCAGGAAAATCCTGGCGAAGAGCTTCGCGAAAAGGTCGAGCTTGCCGCCGACCTGTGCCCCACCGCAGCCATCACCGTCGAAGGCTAAGCGCACCCTGCTGCTGCTCACTGCATGAGCTTTCATCTCAAACTCGCCAACGCGTGGCGGACCACCGAATCGATGCTGTGTGTCGGCCTCGATCCCGACCCATCGCGTTTGCCCATTTCATTGCGCGGCAACGCCAACGCGATCGAACAGTTCTGCATCGCCATCGTCGATGCCACTGCCGGCGCGGCCTGTGCGTTCAAGCCGCAGATCGCGTACTTCGCGGCGCAAGGCGCCGAAGCTCAGCTTGAGCGCATCTGTGCCTACATCCGCGAGGCTCACCCGAATCACGTACTCATTCTCGACGCCAAGCGCGGCGATATCGGCTCAACCGCCGAGCAGTACGCGCACGAGGCGTTCGTGCGTTATGGGGCCGATGCCGTCACGGTAAACCCCTATCTGGGTACCGACTCGGTCGAGCCATTTCTGCGTCACGAAGGCAAGGGGACCATCATCTTGTGTCGCACCAGCAACCCTGGCGGCGACGACTTTCAGTCGCTGATGGTCGATGGCCAGCCGCTCTACACCCATGTGGCGCGCCGCGTGGCTACCCAGTGGAACAACATCGGCGAATGCGCGCTTGTGGTCGGCGCCACGTACCCAGCAGAAGTGGGCATCGTGCGCGACATCGTTGGCGATCTGCCGTTGCTGGTGCCCGGCGTTGGCGCGCAAGGTGGCGAAGTTGAAGCCACGGTGCGAGCCGGATCAACCGGTGCCGGCACCGGGTTGATCATCAACTCATCTCGAGCAGTGCTCTATGCCAGCAGCGGCGAAGATTTCGCTGAGGCCGCATCGCGAGTGGCCGTTGCCACCCGCGACGAAATCCGCTCAGTCGCGTTATAGACCACCAACCAGCATTGGTTGGCGGCGGCCGGCGTTAGCCGCGCAGTACGTCGACGGCGATGATGCCTGCTGCGCTGCGCAGCGTGTTCACCACATCGGTTGGCACCACAGCGGTTGGAGCGATGAGCATCACGGCGGTGCCCGGAAGCAACGCGCGGCCAACGTCCATGTCGGCGATGTTCACGCCAGCATCGCCTAACAATGTGCCAACAAGGCCGATGACGCCAGGACGGTCGTCGTTTTTGACCATCAGCATGTAATCGGTTGGCGGCACGTCGAACGAGTGATCATCGATGAACACAATGCGCTGTTCGCTGCGACGACCGGCGAGCGTGCCCGAGATGCTGTGCCCACCGCCGCGAATGGTGATGAGGTTCACGTAATCGGCCGACGTGGTGGAGTTGATCTCGCGGATTTCGACGCCGTGATCCTTGGCCAACTGCGGCGCATTCACGTAGGTAACTGGCTCATCGGTGACGGAGCCGAAGAAGCCCTTCATCGCTGCGAGGGCAAGAATGCGGGTGTCGTAGCCAGCGATCTCGCCGTCGGCAACAATTTCGAGTACAGCGGGCGACTTGCCAGCCAACGACGCAAACAACCTGCCGAGGCGCTCGGCCAAGGGCAGGAACGGACGCAGGGTTTCGTTGGCCTCGGCAGCGTTGACGTTGACAGCGAACGGCACGAAATCGCCAGCGAGCGCGAGCTGCACCATGTCGGCAATCGTGTCGCCGGCTTTGTCTTGCGCCTCGCGGGTGCTGGCTCCGAGGTGAGGCGTGACCACAACCTCGTCGAGCGCGAACAACGGTGACTCGGTAATCGGCTCGGTGGAGAACACGTCGAGTGCAGCGCCGGCGATGACGCCATCGCGAATCGCTTCGGCAAGCGCTTCTTCATCCACGATTCCGCCGCGGGCAACGTTGATGACCCGCAGCGACGGCTTCGCCTTGAGCAACAAATCGCGACCAACCAATCCGGTGGTCTCTTTGTTCTTTGGCAAGTGGATGGTGATGAAGTCGGCTTCGGCGATGAGCTGATCGAGGGTCAACAACTCGACACCCATCTGACGAGCGCGATCGGCAGACACGAAGGGGTCGTATGCCACGAGGCGCATGCCGAATGCCTTGGCCCGGTCGGCCACGAGCTTGCCAATGCGGCCGAGGCCAACAATGCCCAGCGTCTTGTCGGCGAGTTCGACACCCTCCCAACGAGAGCGCTCCCAGCGGCCCGCCTTGAGCGCTGCGTGAGCCTGGGGAACGTTGCGGGCTTGCGCGAGCAGCAACGCCATCGTGTGCTCGGCGGCAGAGATGATGTTCGACTGCGGAGCGTTGACCACCATGACGCCGCGACGCGTAGCTGCTTCGACATCGACATTGTCGAGGCCGATGCCAGCACGACCCACCACAAGCAGGTCGGTAGCAATCTCGAGCAACTCGGCAGTGACCTGCGTTGCTGAGCGGATGATGAGCGCGTGAGCACCAACAATGTGGGTGTTCAGCTGGGACAAATCGAGTTGGACGTCGACCTCGTGACCGGCGGCGCGAAGCCGGTCAAGGCCTCCGTCGGCGATCTCTTCGGTCACGAGAATGCGAGACATTCACCCATCGTTATCTGCCAATCGGCCTATCACCCCACGGGGTGAACGATTTGTCAGCCTCAGATCTCAAAGGGCGGCTGCTCCGGCGGTAGACGCAGCGGCGACGTCGGCTAGCGTTGCGCGCTGTTGTCCATTAGTAGTGCGCATCTCGCACCACACATTGCCGAGGAGTCTCCCATGCCAAACCCATTTCTTTCAGAAGAGTGGATGACCGAAGCCCGCGTCATCCGTGCAAAGTACGAAGGCCAGACCTCTGCGGTGGCCCAGTCGATTCGCGTCAATCAGGTCATCACCGGCGCACCATTCGGTGAGGGCACCGTCAAGGCCTACATCGACACGTCGTCGGGCAGCGTTGTGATGGAGCTCGGCGAGCTCGAGACCCCCGACGTCACGGTCACGGTCGATTACGACACCGCCCGCAAGATGTTCGTCGATGGAGATCAGGCCGCAGCGATGCAGGCATTCATGAGCGGCAAGATCAAGGTCCAGGGCGACATGATGAAGATGATGGCGCTGCAGACCGCAATGCCAACCGACGATGCAACCAAGGCAATCGCCGAGGAAATCAAGGGCATCACTTCGTAGTTCTTTGTCGTGAAGCCTGAGCGCACGCTGACCGTGCGCTCAGGCTTTACGAAGCAATACGTTGGACAGCTGTGTCTGTCCGTTGGCGTGACAGCGAGTCAGCGAGGGGTCGACTTCACGAACGTTGCTGCAACGCCGGCGCCAATCGCCACTACACAGGCCACGAGAAATGCAGCGCGGTACGACGATGTGAGGCCATGAGTCTCTCGCGCCGCTTGCACAGCCGTCATCACTACCGAGCCAAGCACTGCCCCCATTTGTGAGCACAGTTGTTGCATGGCTCCGGCGCTACCCAAATCGGCGGTGTCGACTGCGTTGGCCACCAGTGCGGTGAGCGCCGGACTCGACACACCAATTCCCGCTCCTGACAAGCCCAGCGCGAGCACCGCCACCCACACCGATGAGCCAGTTGCGACACCGGCAAAGACCAGCATCGAGACGGCAACGCACAGGCCGCCAAAGACACCCGTGACACGCTCTCCGACGCGGATCGTGACGTAACCAGCTAACGGGGCCACAACCGCAAACGTGAGCGGACGGGCAATGACGATGTTGCCGATTTGCGTCTTCTGCAGGTTGAGCACGTTTTCGAGCAAGCGCGGGGCGAACAAAAATCCACCCATATACGCGAAGTTGGCCAAGCTCTGGCTCAGAATCGGCAGCGCGATGTTGCGAGTGCGCAACCAGTGCAACGGCAGCAGCGGCGCCTCGGCCTTTGACTCAATCGAGATGAACAGCCTGAGGCCAGCGGCGCTGGCTGCAAAGCACGCAAGGGTGGGCAGGCTTGTCCATCCCCATTGCGAACCCTGCGAGATACCCGCCAGCAACGCAGAGGCACCTACACCCAAGGTGATCGACCCGGCGATGTCGAACTTCACGTTGGGAGCTCGGGCGGTGTCGGGCAGCAACCACATGGCCACCACGACGCCAAGAAGGCACAGCGGTGCCTGCACAAAAAAGATGGCTCGCCAGCCAACAACGTCGACCAGCGCTGCACCAGCGACGACACCGATGACTGGTGCTCCGGCGTTGACGAAACTCCAATAGCTCAGCGGCTTCACTCGCTCGCCGGGCTCGAAGAGGCGATTGATATAGGCCATGGTTGACGGGCCCGTTGCTGCACCTGCCGAAGCGCTGAGCGTGCGAAACAGAATCATCGTGAGCGGGTTCCACGAGAACGCGGTGAGCAAGGCAAACACGCCCGCCCCGAAGAGGCCGCCGACGAACACTCGCTTGTGCCCCCACAGATCGCCAGCCTTGCCATAGGCCGGACCGACCACGCCGAACGCCAGCATCGGACCCGTGATGCACCAACTCATCGTGGTGACTGAGCTGTTGAACTCTTTGGCGACGTCGTTCAGCGACACGACCAAGATCGTGATGGTGAACGCCACAGTGAATAGGCCCGACAACACCACGATGAGCAGTGCCCATCGTCGATCGATCCCCACGGTCTTGGCGATGCGCCGGCGCAGCAGGATCGGCCACGGCACGACAGCAATCTCGTCGAGTCCGGCACCGTCGACGCCGAGGGTGGCTCGGCCAGCGCCGGTTTGGAGTGTGTTGTCGAGCTCTGGTTCCTTGCTCACGGGTCAGTCGTTGGCGAGTGGCGCAAGGGCCGTTGCGAGGCCCTCGACAGTCCATCGCTCACTCTGCTCGACCTTGTCTCCCAGCGCCCATGTGTTGACCCGGGTGACATTGCCACCCTGCACCATGAAGGTTTCGCCCGAGAAGGCGCAGTCGGCGGTGGAGAGGTATGCCACGAGCGGCGAGATATTGGCGGGATCCCACACATCGAACGCGCCCTCTTTTGCCGACATGATGTCGGGCAAGCCCGGCGTGGCCAAGGTGAGCCGAGTGCGGGCGCCCGGAGCGATGCAATTGCTCTTCACGTTGTAGCGCACCAGTTCTTTCGCAGCGATCTGGCTGAACGTAGCGATGCCCGACTTTGCGGCGCCGTAGTTGGCTTGGCCGGGATTGCTGAACAGACCCGATGTCGACGATGTGTGCACCAAGTTGCGAGGCTTGGTGACGCCAGCCTTGAACTGTTCGCGCCAATACGTGGCGGCCCAGCGAGTCGGGGCGAAGTGACCCTTGAGATGCACGGCGATCACCGCATCCCACTCGTCTTCGGTCATGTTGATCAGCACGCGGTCACGCAGAATGCCAGCGTTGTTCACCAAGATGTCGAGGTCGCCGAACGCTTCGATGGCGCTGTTGATGAGGCGCTGAGCGCCCTGCCAGTCGGCGACGTTGTCGCCGTTGACCACGGCCTGTCCGCCCATTGCGCGGATTTCGGCAGCAACTTCTTGCGCCGGGGTGACATCGTTACCGGTGCCATCGTTGGCTCCGCCGAGATCGTTAACAACGACCTTTGCGCCTTCAGCGGCGAACAACAACGCGTGCTCGCGACCGATGCCACGGCCTGCTCCGGTGATGATTGCTACGCGTCCGTCAAGTGTTCCCATGGGTACAGAAGCTAACGAATGAACGGCCGAATGATCGAAACGTGACCGACGTCAACCTGAACCGGTGTGCGGCTCAGTAATACGAAAGGTCGATCACCGTTGCGCGTGGCAACTGCTGACCAGCGACCACCGGCACGCCAGCCACGTTGATGCCATACAGGAAGCCGGCCGTGTTGCCAGCGACAACGCCCACAACGAGGCCGGCATCGGTGAGCGCCTTTTGGACGGCGTCGAACTTCAGCCCTGACAAGTTGGGCATGACCACCAGGTCGGGGCCCTTCGAGAGCGCAATGCTGACTGAGCCGTCGCGATCTACGGTGCCGCCAGCAGCCACCGACTGCTGGGCCACAAGGCCGATTGGAACATCGCTAAACACGTCGTCGGTCTTCACCATTGTGAGCTGAAGCGCCACAAGGGCCGCCTTGGCAGCCTCTACATCGAGCCCCACCAACTGCGGCACCACCCGCGGCTCGGGACCCTTAGACACGACAACGGCGATCACCGTGCCCTGCACGACTTCCATACCGGTCACCAAGCTGGGCTGGGCCGGCACGCTCCACGACACGATCTGGCCAACAGCCACTGTTTCGTTGAACGCATCGCTGGCCACAGGTGCGCCGAGCTTCAGTTCGGCAAGCTTGGCCGTTGCGACATCGAGCGTCATGCCGTTCACGTCGACAAGTTTCGGCAACGTGGGGCCATCGCTCACGACGAGCACAAATGTCTTACCGACGGCGAGTTTCGAGCCAGCCGGCGGTTCGCTGCTGATCACGTTGCCCACGGCCTGTTGGTCGCTGCGCTCGGTCTTGACGACCACGACCCATTCGTTGTCGGCAATCTGATTCTCGGCAACACCCTTTTCGATGCCAGCCAGATCGGGCACGGTGTACGACTTGGTGACGATCACGCGGTATGCAACGAAGCCACCCGCCAGCAGCGCCATCACCACGACCAGCATGCCAAGCAGCCACGAACGCGCATGATGCGGGTTGTCGTCGCCCTGATCAAATACCGGCGGCTCGATGTCATCGATGCCATCGATGCCATCGACGTCGGCGATGTGGTTGATGTGGTTGAGCTGGTTGATCTCGTTGGTTGCGGCGGCGGCAACGGCGAGAGGCAACGTGGCATCGGCGAGGTCATCAGCTGAGGCCTCATCGGCTGCCGACTCAGCGACGTCGCGCAAGGCGCCACCCGTGGTGTCGGCGAACAGCGAGTTGCCAGCAGTGGGAATTGCAGCGGGACGGGGCAATTTCTCGGCGGCCTGCATCAGCGCCTTGCCAAACTCGGCGGCCGTGAAACGATCGTTTGGCAACGGGCGACCAGCGCGTTCGAGAATCGATGCGAGTGGGCCGAAATCGGCCGAGACCGGCATCAGCTTGTCGATGCGCGCATTGAGCGTTGCAACGGTGGAATCAGAAGCGAATGGGATCTGGCCGGTGACCGCCTCAATCAGGACGAGGCACAACGAGTAGATGTCTGAAGCGGTGTCGATCGAGCCATCTTCGGGCGTGAGACCTTGGGCCTGCTCGGGCGACGCGTAGCGAGCAGCATCGATGCCAACTGCTGACAGATCGACCCACGTTTGCTCGGCACGCAGACGAGACACCCCGAGGTCGACGAGTCGCATGCGGTGATCGTCGCCAAACACCATCGTGCCAGGGCGCAAATCGCGATGGATGATGCCTCGACGATGGATGTAATCGAGCCCACGGCACGCATCGAGCCCAACCACAAGGGCTTGCGACGGCGAGAGCAACCGACCGCGATCGAGAATGTCGCGAAGGCTTCCGCCGGACAAATACTCGAGCACCAAGTAGGGCCGCTTGTCGCCGTCGAAGTCGTCGATACCAAAGTCGTAGACCGCATTGATATTGGGGTGAACCAGCGAAGCAGCAGCTTGAGCCTCGGCCAAAAAACGTTGCTCGGCTGATCGGGTGGCGGCCCACTCTGGCTCAAACACGCGTACCGCAACAGTGCGCTGCAGTTGTTCGTCGATGGCATCCATCACAAGGCCGTCGCCACCCGCACCACGTCGTTGGTGCAATCTGTAGCGGCCGGCCAGCAAAAGACCCGAGAGGGCTTCATTCGTCGCCATGCCCGAAAAACCCTAGCGGCTCTGGTCGCCGAGCGGAGCGCGAACTTCTACAACGGACAGTTATGGCTGCCGACGGTGTCAATCGCTGCACGGGCGGCAACAATGGGACCGTGAAACGCCCCAGCCCAGCAGCAAAACGAACGATTGCCGCCCTCGCGGTGGGCCTCGGCCTCGCCCTCGTGGTCGTTGGGCTGAACGAATCAGTCACGGGCCGCGCCGCGCAGCGCCTTCCCGATCAGATCCAGAGCATCAACCCGGTTCGTAGCGCAGCGCAAGTGCAGCGTCAGGAAAAGATCGAGATCGACTTGATCGATGGATACACGGGCGTGCTGGTTGTGAACAACGTAGAACTCGACGTCGTGAGCCTCGATGCGTTACCTGTGGCCAAGCCTGGTCAGCAGGTGAGCCTGCCGCTCGCGGTCATCTTCGAGCCAGGCAACAACACGCTGTCGTTTCAGCCAACCGAGGGAGCGTTGGTCGAGAAGTACAACACCGGCGTCAACACGGTGACGGTGCGCTACTGGAAGATTGTCGACGGCCAGTCGGCCGCGCGATCGTTCACGTGGCAATTCAACGTGATCTAAGCGGGCAACTCACCCGTCTCAAGCAAGTACGCGAATGCGGCGTCGTCGAGAATCGGGATGTTCAGGTCGGTGGCCTTGGCGAGCTTTGATGCCCCCGGATCGGCGCCCACCACCACCGCAAATGTCTTTGCGCTGACGCTGCCAGGGCTCTTGCCGCCACGTTCTTTGATCGCTGCCTCGGCCTCTTCGCGTGAGTAGCCGACCAAGCTGCCGGTGACCACCACAGCCTTGCCCGCAAGGACCTGTGCTTGGCGGCTGACCACCACATTGCCGAACTCGACACCAGCGGCGCGTAGTCGTTCGATGAACCCCTGATTGTCTGGCTTGGCAAACCAGCCCACGATGGAGGCAGCGATCACGCCGCCAACGCCGTCAGTGGTCGCTAGATCGGCCTCAGAGGCGTGCATGATGGCGTCGAGGGTGCCGAACGACCTACTGAGCGAATCGGCCGCTGAGGGGCCGAGATGCTTCACGCCCAACGCCGTGAGCAATTTGGGGAGCGGCCTGCTCTTCGAGGCCTGAATTGCCGACACCAGCTTTTCGGCACTCATGCGCGCGAAGCCATCGAGCTGCATCAGTTGATCGACCGTGAGCGTGTAGATGTCGGCAGCATCGCTGATGAGCTTGGCATCGCTGAGCTGAAACACGGTTCGCTCGCCGAGACCCTCGATATCCATTGCCCCGCGGGTGGCGAAATAGATGATGCGTTGATCACGCTGGAACGGGCACGCCGGCTCGACGCAGCGAGTGTCGGACTCGCCTTCAGGGCGGTGAAACTCGCTGGCGAGCGGACACGAGCAATGCTTGGGGAACTGCCATGGCTGACTATTTGGTGCGCGCAACGCAAGCACTGGCCCCACGACCTCGGGGATGACATCACCGGCCTTGCGCACGACCACCGTGTCGCCAGGGCGAACATCTTTGACCCGCACCTGATCTTCGTTGTGCAGCGTGGCCATGCCAACCGTGGACCCACCAACAAACACTGGCTCGAGCACCGCGAAGGGGGTGGCCCGGCCGGTGCGCCCAATGGACACCATGATGTCGCGCAAGACCGTGGTGCGCTCTTCGGGAGGGAACTTGAACGCGATGGCCCATCGAGGCGCGCGTGACGTGAACCCGAGCCGTTCGCGCTGAGCAAGATCGTCGATCTTGACCACACAACCATCGATCTCGTAGGCGAGATCGTGACGATGGTCTTGCCAGTGCGCACAGAACTCGGCCACTTCGGCCAAGCTCGAGAGCACTTGGATATTGGGGTTCACCGGGAAGCCCAACTGGCTCAGCACCTGCAACGTGCTGTGATGCGACGTGAACTCGTTGGCGCCCACGACCTCGCCGATCTGATAGCTCCAAAAGCTGAGCTCTCGGCTGGCCGTGATGCTCGGATCTTTCTGGCGCAAGCTTCCGGCGGCCGAGTTGCGCGGGTTCACGAACAGCTTTTCGCCAGCCTGAGCTGCGCGCTGATTCATTGCCTCGAAGCTGGCGAGCGGCATATAGATCTCGCCGCGAACTTCGATGACCTCGGGAACATCGGGCCCCCCAAGGCGATGCGGAATGGCAGCCACCGTGAGCACGTTGGCGGTGACATCTTCGCCGACGCGACCATCGCCGCGTGTGGCTGCCTGCACCAAGACTCCGCCCTCATAGCGCAGGCTGATTGCCAACCCGTCGATCTTGAGTTCGCACACAAACTGAACCGCTTCGCCTTCGAGGCCCCGCGTGATTCGCTCGCCCCATGCCTCGAGTTCGGCCGCGTTCATTGCGTTGTCGAGGCTGGTCATTGGCACGCGATGCGTTACCGGTGCAAACGTGGCCGAGCTGGCGCTGCCCACTCGGCGCGAGGGTGAATCGTCGGTGACCGCTTCGGGATATTGCAGCTCAAGATCTTGCAACTCGCGCATGAGTTCGTCGAACTCGGCATCGCTGATGGTGGGTTCATCGAGCTCGTAATACAGGTGCATGTGATGCACGAGTTGCGATCGCAAATCGCTCAGGCGAGCTTCGATTTCAGCTGGTATGGGCACAGCTGAACCCTACAGAAAGGGTGTTACGCGCCAAACGCAAAACGCGTTGCCGATGCTTGGTCACGCACTCGCCGCGACAGTTCGGCGTTGATGAGCAAGACCCGCTCGGCCAGATCGGTGCTATGCGTGCCGAGACCGCATTCGGGAGTAATCAGGCTTTGCTGGCGCAGCAATGCCGGATCGCAACCGCGCTCGACCAATTGGCACCACAACGCACACAGTTGCTTCCATGGTCGTTCGGCAGAGTGCGGAGCCGGACCGCTGGTGGCAACAGCGCCCCAAGCAATCCATCCGCCACTTTCGAGGAAGCGCTGCAGATAGCCCGCACTCTCGACCATCGAGGTATGCGCCGGCAACGACAACAACCGCGGGCCGGCGGCGATGAGCGACGACAGGTCGGCTTCGGAACAGCAATGCACACCGGCCACAGCAACCGACTCGATGACTGCGAGCGCGCCCGAGAGCAGGTCGACGGCAACGTCGGGTGCCAGCGCGAAGCCAGGCTCCATGACGGCGCCGAACTCGGGTTCGTCGAGCACAACAATCTGGTCGCAATTTGGCAATGCCTCGGCAACAAGGTCGAGCAGATGTTGGGTGTGAGCGCGCACGGCGCGCACGGCGACATCGAACGCTGTGCTCGCAGGAACGCCAGCTCGTTGCAGCGCCAACCCAAGTGTGATCGGGCCAACGAATTGCCATTTCACCGGACCCACGAGATCGCCAGCGGCGGCAAGAAAGCCGCGAAACCCGGCGAAAGCATCGTGTTCAAGATCGGTGCGCACCGCAGCGAGCGGATCAATGCGGGCGAGATCGATAGCGAGCGAACCATATTGGCCAACCGTGACGCCATCGAGCCCGACCAATGCTTGAGCGATCATGCTTTCGGCCGGCGACCGCTTGGGCAAACTTGGGATGGTGACGATGTCGGTAGACGACATGCTGAGCGCCACCGCGGCGGCCACGGACCGATGCGGCAAGCTGCCGACGGCCATCGACATGCCGCCTTGCACCCGACTCGACTCACGACCCGGGGCAGCGAGATGACGCCGATCAGTTTCAGTTGGCATCGCTTCTCCTTTCCGCGGGAAGTGTTTGTCCTAGGTGGGGGCAGGACTTAGCCGTTATCGTGGCACAGCGACACGGCGTAACGCCGAACCCTTCTGGCCCAAAATGTTCCTCAACGATGACGAGTCGAACCATCACTATGCAAACTCCGCTGTATGGACGAATCGCCTCTCGCTGTGGTAGCCCGTCGTGATGCGTAGAAACGTCACCGTCTTGTGGTTGGTTCGCGCAGTCTGGTTGCTGCAGCCCCTCGCATTTGTACCGTTGCTCACTCACGCCACCGAGCACCTCGCGCCGAGTGGGCGCATGCTCGTCGCAGTCGCTGCATGGGCGATGTGGGCCACTGTGTTGCTCGCTGCGTTTGTGCCCAGCACCGTCAGCCTCACTGCTGCGCGCATGATGGTGCCGCTACAACTCATCGCAGTCACGGTGTGCGCCGCTGCTGGCGTCAGCGCCGTGTGGCTCACCGCAGCCGGTGGCGCGTCGATGATTGCGCTGCTGGTGTGGTTCAGCGGAGAAACCGGTGTGGCGTTTGCTCAGGGGTCTGCGTACGGAGCCGAACAACGATTCCCGCTCAAACCGCCGGTGCCGTTGCTTATCCCAATGCTCGTGTCGTGGTTAGTCACCGCCGCGGCAGCATTGAGCGGCATCGTGCTGCTTGCCAACCGAATCTGGATCGTTGGCGCCGTGCTGCTCAGCATCGCGTTGGCAGTATCACGATTTGTGGCTCCACGATTTCACCAGTTAGCGCGCAGGTGGTTCGTTGTCGTTCCTGTTGGTTTGGTCGTGCACGACCCGATGATGCTCACCGAGAACGCCCTGTTTCGCTCGGCCCAACTCGCGGCAGTGCACCTTGCGCCCGCCGACACCGAAGCGGCCGATCTCACCGGCGGCACTGCGGGTGTCGTGGTCGAGATCGTGTTGCATCAGATGGACACCATCGTCAAGACCGGCACCCGCGACAACCCAACCGGAACTGCCTTGCATGTGTTGAGCATTCTCGTGAGTCCAACACGACCCGGTAAAGCGTTGCAGGCGGCCGCAGCGCGACGCATACCTGTTGGCTAAGCACTGCTCAACACTGCTCAACACTGCTCAACACTGTTACGCGCAGATGCCGCCACCGAGAACGAATCGGTCGGTTGGGTCGTAGAGCACCATGCTCTGACCCGCCGAAATTCGTCGCTGCGGTTGTGCCCAGCGCACCTCGGCAGTGAGGCCATCGTCGCTGATCGAGACAGTGGCCGGCTGCGGGGTGCCGTGGGCGCTGCACTGCAGCAGCACGGTGTCGAACCCCGCCACAAACTCGGGCGAGCGAACCCATGTCATGTT
>JAPKZR010000011.1 GCA_026393695.1 Actinomycetota bacterium | reverse complement strand
GCAGCGCTTCGTGTCTACGTTTCAGACGGGCGCATCACGCGTCTTGAGGAATACCTCGACACGGCCCAAGTGGCAGCGGTGATGCGCTGAGCCCTAGCCGTATTACACGCGGTCGAAGCGAGTAACCGCCTCGATGTGCGACGTGTTTGGAAACCCATCGAACACCTCGGTACCGCGGTGGGCATAGCCCGCGTCGCGCAGCAATCGCGTATCTCGGGCCAATGACCCGGCATCGCAACTGACCAATACGAAACGATCGGCACCCGTGTCGGCAAGCACTGCCACTGCAACTTTGTCGAGGCCGCTACGCGCCGGATCGGCGATCACTACTTGGGCATCGACCGGCTCCCAATCTTCGAGTCGGCGCTCAACGACCTCGGCGCGACCATCGGCTCGCTGCACGGCCAGATTGTGGCGAGCATCGGCACATGCACTGGGCGATGCCTCAACCAACACCACTCGGCCAGCAGCGCCAGCCACCGTGGCGGCAAAGAGTCCGACTCCGCCGTAGGCATCGATGACGGTTGCCTTGCGCAGATCGATATCGGCACACGCCCGCGCTACGGACTGAACCAACAATTCGGCAGCCGCTGGCGACGACTGGAAGAACGAGCCAGCAGACACCTGAAAGCGATGCCCCGCAACAACCTCGTGCACCATCGCGTGCACGCCGTGGGTGATGCCCATGCCAAGCCCAAAGATCTCGCCGCCCGTGTCGCCCCACGCGGCAGGTTCGTCGTTACCGAGGCCAACCCGCAGCGTGATCTCGTCGGTTCGGGTAGCCGTAACAACCGCCAACATCTCGTTAATCAACGGATGCGCCACCGGGCACGCCTGGGTGAGCACAAGATCGTGCGAGCGCCGTGACCGGAACCCAACGCGCCCCGATGGATCGACCGCAAGGCGCACGGTGGTGCGATATCCCCACGGCTCAATCGATGCACCAATGGTGACAACAGGCTGATCGATCTTGGCGGTGCGGGCCAGGGCTTCGCGCACCATGTCGGCTTTGAACGCAAGCTGAGCCTGCGGCTCGATGTGCTGCCAATCGCAGCCACCGCAGCCGCGTTGCCACGCTTCGCACGCCGGCTCAACACGGCTTGGTGAAGCGGTAATCACCTCGATGACATCGGCTGTTGCGAAGTCTTTCTTGGTCGTGCGATACCGCACACGAACCGTTTCTTCAGGAAGGGCTCCGGCCACAAACACCACGCGCCCGTTGGCGTCTCGCGCAAGTGCATCGCCTCCGACCACCATGTGCGACGTATGGAGCTCACCTGATTCCATGGCTCGATCGTAGGCCGTTTCGACATGCAATACGTCTGGTTGGGTAGCGTCGAGGTCGCTTCGTCGCATCGGTTCGGAGCGAGTGTCGTCAACGCCGTTTACGTCATCTCCCGAATCCACCCGTCGATAGACCGGATCCTCCTCCGTGTCCGAGCAGCGACACCTAGAGCTCCTATATGCCCAGACGAGGAACTCGTCGCCGAACTCAACAACGACTTCGCCAGCATCAGACACAGCGAGATCGACGACCAGCTCGAAGCGCCCACATGCTCCGCCACCTCAGCGACCTGCGCGAGGCGGATGTCCTGCGAGAGTTCGAGCGGAACGATCTCCTAGCGATCTGCGTCCACGGGTATCTGCGCCCGAGATACGCCCAAACGAAACTCAACCAAGTCCGCCCTGAATCGGCATCAGAGCCGCAGTACCGAAATTGACCGCCGCATCCCGCAGAATCTTCCCCGAGTGCCTCCGTTGCGCTGGAAGCTATAGGCCGACTTGGCGACCGCCAACAAAATCCCAACCGAGGCACATGCGGCCGTACCGAGGCCCGCATCGCACAGCAAGTGGCAGAGGACACCACCGCGGAAGTCGTCAGTTTGCAGGACACGGCAGAACGCGCGTAAGCTCCGGGCGCCACTTCCCGTCGTCACCGACCCAGGCGAAACGATTGACTCTCAGCACCACTTCGTTTATCGAGCCCACCTCAGGGGATAGCACCGCGTCCCTGCGGAACGTGGACGGTGTAAAGGGGTTTAGACGAACCGGAAGATCCTTCACTTCGAGGTATCGAACCTCCTCTGTTGGAAAGATCCACATCTCATTGTTCACCACTACCTTCATCTCGGTTTTGTGCTTCGAGGCGCGCTCGAATCGAACCGTTACAAAAGTGGTTCCTTCGGCCAAGGCTTTGCGGAGTTGCGCCACGCTAATCGTGGGAACGGGCGAAGGTCCGGATGCCACTCCGTATCCGCGGGCTCGCCCAATTCTAGAGGCTTCCAAAACACTACAAATTTCAAGGAAGGGCAGCGGCCGACTTTCAGCAGCCACGGCGGCTGTTCCCCGACACCAGACACGCGGTCACGGCAACGCCGTCTGTCAACGTGCCTGTCGCGATTCGAAGGGCGGTTCTCCCCAGAGGCATGAACGCCGACGCGGCCTCGTCGGTGGGTAAGGAAACCAACCCAACGGACGCGTAGGTCAAGACACCGTCCGCGACGTTTTCCCTCCATCGTCCCATACCGCGTTGCTGAATTCGAATCAATGAAGCCGCCGCCTGCAACGCTGGGCACGCTTGGGGTGCCGCTACGCACCCAACCCCGGCTACGACCGTTGCGATGATTCCGCGATGCTCTTTGACGTATCGGCCCGCCTTGCTGAAGGCGCCACCCAAGAAGCCCGCAGAGCCCTTGTGCCCCTTGCCGCATTTCTTGAACGGGTTACCAAAGGTACCGCACTTTCCGGTGAGGTCAAATTGATTGATCACGTCCGGGACGTAGCCGTAGTCGTTGGTGGTGGTGCCGCCTTCGATGGGGTCGACGCTCAGGAACCTGCCGAGTGCCGGGTTGTAGATTCTGGCTCCCATTTCGATGTTCACGACGAGACCGGTGGCGTGTTCGGTGCCTTTCGAGTTTTTGCCGACCCAGCCATAGTCCCAGTTCCCGTTCGAGTTGTCCGGCAACGTCGCCGTGTTGCCGTACGGGTCGTAGGCGAGGGTGGTTCCTTGCTTGACCCCGGTCGCGTTCGCGGTTGCGACGACGTCTCCGTGAATGTTCGGATACGACCACACATCACCGGCGGTGCGTTTGGTGACGAGTACCCCACCGGGCAGGGTGATCGTGCGTTCGATCACCGTGGACGAGGTGTCGAGCACCGCGTCACCCGAATACCTGGTCGTCACACCGGTGTCACTGTCAGTCCTAGCCACCACAGCGTTCGTCGCGTCACGCATGTAGGTGACGGTGGTGGTTCCATGAACAGTGCTGAGGTGACGCCCGGCCGAGTCGTAGGTGTAGGTGTCACCATTCAACCCGGTCATGTTCCCACGATAGTCATAGGTGGGGGTCACCAACCCTGCGGCTGGGGCAGGGTTGTCTTGGGCGGCGACGTTCGCGTCAGTGAACACCGTGTTATAAATCGCGACTTCGTCGATGCTGCCGTTGAACGGCATCCACGTCCCCGTTGTGCCCGGCCAATACGCGCTACTCGCTGCCCCGGTGCCGATGTACGCGTACGCCGGCCCCCAGGTGTCGTTCACACTCGTCCCAGTTTTGATGCCGACTTTGACACCATCGAGGTACAGGGTTTGAGTGGTCGCTGCGACCGCAAGGATCACATGATGCCACTTGTTGTCATTCACCGCCTGGGCGGTGGTGATCGGTGCGATCGGGGCACCGAACACTTCACCACGCAATTTGCCGTCCGTGCCGACGTACAGGAACGGGTTATACGACGTGTTCGCACCACCCGACGCATTCAAATTCTTCGACATCAAAATCCCTGATGAGGCGGTTTTGAACCACAACGTGAACGTCTTCCCCGACCCTGTCACTGCGGACACCGGGATTTGCACATTCCCACCCGCGAACGCGGCAGACGGGTTCGTCACCCCGGTCGGCGCCCCAACCTGATTCAGGGTCACACCCGTCGCGCTGTAGGTGCCGTTCATCGTCGCACCACCATTCGTCGCGACGGCGGTGGTGCCGGTCGTCTCACCGAGTTTCCAGTACACGTTCGGTGCAGTCGGCACATTCAGCCGTGTCGTGTACGCCGCGGTCGGGGTGCCGTAACTGGTGAGCCGGTCAGCCTGATCGAAACATGCGGTTTGGGTGGTGACACCGTTATCACGCACACTTGTCCGGTTCCCGTTCAACCCTGCGGCGACGTTGTTGTTCGTCCCCGAACACGACGTGTTGCCGTACCCGTACTGGTAATCATGCGACGACCCGGTCGCACGGATCAGCCGGCCCGCGGTGTCGTACTCATACACCCAGGACGGGGCGCCAGCCCCGTCGACGTAATCGTTGAGGACACGCCCGGTCAACGACCGGGTCACCGTGTCGGAGGTGATCAGCGTCGACGCACCCTGTTTCCACACGATCCCGCTCACACGACCATACGGGTCATACGTGACAGCACCGTTGGTGTTGTTCCCACCGTTACCTGCCCCGGACGGATACGTAACGGTTTGCAACGCACCCGGATCAAGCGTTGCGGTGTCCGCACTGTACGTCGGGGTCGCGATCACGTTCCCGTCGAGGCTTTGTTGAGTGACACGCCCAGCGTTGTCATAGCTGTAGGCGCTGACCCCGGAGGGGCCGGTGCTGGAGGTGACCCGCCCGGCGGTGTCGTACGCGTTCGTGGTGATCTTGCCCCACACATCCGTCGATGACACCGACCGCCCGAGCGCATCGACCGTAGAAATGATCGTCCAGTTCGGCCCGGTCGTGTCCGTCACAACAGTCGTGAACGGGTCATAATCGGTGCCACCCGTGGTGTACGGGGCCCGGTAGGTGGTGGTCACCGTCCTCGCCACGGTCGCGCCGTACGCGGGGAACACGACTTGGGTGACCCGCCCTCGTGCATCAAACGTTGAGCATGTCCACGCGGTTTCTGCGGTTGCACCATTCCAGTAACGCGACGCAACCACACGACCGAGAATGTCATACACCTGCTCCGTTTTCACCGGCACCCCCGATGCTGGGGTTGCCGACACCGTGAACTGTGCCATCTGACCCTGATCCGCCGCCGTCGAGCCCGCCGCACACGGATTCGCTGCGGTGACGCCGGAACCGTAATAGGTGGAAGTCGTTGAGTTCGCTGACGTGACCGCGCCCGCGTACGCGGGCAACGTGCGCGTCGTGCGCCGCAATAACGAACCCGACACCGGGGCCTCGTACGCGGTCACGGTTGGGACTGTCGGAATTTCGGTGTAACCGGGTCTGGGTTGGTCATTTGTTGTTGGGAAAAATTCGGCCTTCGAACATGAGGGCGAAGGCGTTGAGTGCTGGCTTCCATCGCACGGCCCATCGTTGCCTGCCGCGCCCGGTGGGGTCAAGGGAACGCAACGCAAGGTACAAGCATTTGATCGCCGCTTGCTCGTTCGGGAAGTGACCGCGGGCGCGCACCGCGCGACGGAATCTGGCGTTGAGCGACTCGATAGCATTCGTCGAGAAAATGACCCGACGAACCTCGAGTTCGAAAGCGAGGAACGGCACGAACTCGGCCCACGCGTTGTCCCACATGCGGATAATCCCCGGATACTTGGCACCCCACACCGCCGTGAACTCGGCGAAGCGTTCGCGTGCAGCGGCTTCGGTTGGAGCGGTGTAGACCGGACGTAACGCTTTGGCAATCGGATCCCAGTCGTGGCGGCCGGCAAGCCGGAACGTGTGGCGGATCAGGTGCAACACACAGGTCTGCACGATCGCCAACGGCCACACAGCCGCAATCGAGTCGGGCAAACCTTTCAAGCCGTCACAGCACACGATGCACACATCGGCGACACCACGGTTCTTGATCTCGGTGAGCACCGTCAGCCAGTACTTGGCTCCTTCACCGCCCTGACCGGCCCACAACCCGAGGATGTCGCGTTCACCGTCGACGCTGACACCAATCGCCACGTAGATCGGCCTGTTCGCGACCTGGCCGTCGCGGAGCTTGACGAAGATCGCATCAATGAACATCACCGGGTACACCGCGTCGAGCGGACGCGATTGCCAGTCAGTTATCTCGCCCAGGACCCGGTCAGTGATCGCCGAGATCGTGTCCTTCGACACGCTCGCCCCATACACCTCAGCGAGATGCGCCGAGATCTCACCAGTGGTGAGACCCTTGGCTGACAACGACAACACCATGTCATCAACACCACCCAGGCGACGCTGATGCTTACGCACGATCGCCGGCTCGAACGTCCCGTCGCGATCGCGGGGCACGTCAATCTCGACCGGGCCGACATCGGTGATCACCGTCTTGGTCCGCACCCCGTTGCGTGAGTTGCCTCCATCGCGTCCCTCGACGGTGTGTTTCGCGTAGCCGAGGTGGCCGTCCATCTCACCCTCCAACCCGGCCTCCAACACCCGTTTGGTCAAATCTCGGCCTTGGCTCGATCGACGAGCTGCTGCGCAAGCTCCTGATCCACAATTACTTGATCGGACATCGGTCCTACTCTCCGGCGAGCCATCGCTCACCTTCTCAGACCAGATCCCAGTTACACCATCTTTCCGACACTCCCGACGGCCACCTCACGACTATCGCTTCCTCACAACAACGCGACAAGTAAGCCGTACCAGTAGCCACAAAGTCGTAGGCCGTTTCGACATGCAATAGGTCCGGTTGGGTAGCGTCATTGGTGATGCCTCGTCCGATCGCAATTGCACCGTCAGTTTTGCCCGTCGATTTCTCCGAGCTTGGTGCTGCCGTCACAGCGCTCGAAGCTGCCGGAGTCGATCGAATTCATTGGGATGTCATGGACGGCCAGTTCGTGCCCAACCTCACGTTTGGTCCCGACCTCATTGCCAGCACCCGACGCCACACCACGCTGCCCTTCGAGGCGCACCTGATGGTGTTCACCCCCGATGTGCTCGCTGGCGCATTCATCGATGCCGGCTGCGAGCGACTCATCGTTCACGCCGAGGCCTGCACCCATCTGCATCGCACGCTCGGCAACATCCGTTCGCTCGGCGGCAAAGCGGCCGTGTCCATCAATCCCGCCACTCCCGCCAGCGCCATCGCCCACGTGCTCGACCTGGTCGACCTGGTGCTCGTGATGACTGTGAACCCCGGCTTCGGCGGGCAGTCATACATCTCCACGATGGAGCCCAAGATTCGCGAAGTGCGCGACATGATCACCGCCGCCGGCCTCGACGACATTGTCGATCTCGAAGTTGATGGCGGCATTGCTCCGGCCACCGTGGCCAACGCCACAGCCGCAGGCGCCAACGTGTTCGTGGCAGGCAGCGCGCTGTTCCGCGATCCGCTGGGCCTCACCCATGCAGTGGCCGACATACGCGGCCGGGCGCTTGGCGCGCTTAGCGCCTAGACACACTGCGCCGCATGGCCGACATGCGCTCGCCCGCTGCGGCTCGCCGCACGGCAACCAGCATCGCGGCCAGCAACCACCGAAACAGCACCAACACAATGACCACCACGAAGGCCCAAAACACGGGTACCGCCACGGCCATCACGATCTGACGCTTGGCTCCCCCAAGACCGTTCAGCACGCCGCTATCGATCTCGCTGCCGTCCACATGCAACGCCCGAATGGGATCGTCAACTGTGGGGCACTCAAGGGTCTTGTCGTTCACGCCGATCACCGCGTTGCCGCCGAACAACGGTTTCGAATCACGCACCTTTGATGCCAGCACAAGGCTGCCATCGAGCGGCGCGGCACCAACGAGATAGCGCTGGTCGGCCGAGAGAAAGCGAACGTCGTCGTCGAAGCGCACATCGATGAGACCATTCGCGGCATAGCTCTCGGCGCTGCCAGCGCGAACTTGCTCAAGGCGAAAGCGTGCAGTGCGCGCGTCTTTGGCCACCATTGCCCCCACGAACACAACCGTTGCCGATCGCGGCGCGGCGCATCCGGATGGAATCGCAACGAGCGGACCGCTGACCGCAGCACCGCTCACCACTTGGGCTGGCGGCACCTCGATGCCGAGGATCGACTCATCGAGCTCTGACGGCACTGAATCTGACGGCACGACGTCGGGCGGCGCGCTGGCGCCCGCTGACCCGGCGAGGGCCGGCATCCACACCGCTGCCGCACAGATCATGGCGGCTCCCACCAGACGTTTCACCTGCACCAAACTAGTGGCACGCCAGCGGTGCCTCGCCGTCATCGGCCCTTGAAGTTGGGCTCACGCTTTTCCATGAATGCCATGATGGCTTCGGGCGTGTCTTTGGTGCCGAAGTTCACGGTCTGCGCCGCGCCCTCGTCGTCGAGCGCTTCTTCCATGGTCACGTTCATAGAATTGTTGAGCATGCGCTTGCTCTGCGCGATCGCAATTGGAGGCGAAGCCACAAGGCGCGCCGCCCAGCCGGCGACAAACGCATCGAGGTCTGCATCGGGGAGCACGCGGTTGACGAGGCCAAGCTCTTTTGCCTCGGCAGCATCAACGATGTCGCCGAAGAATGCGAGTTCTTTGGCGATG
>JAPKZR010000075.1 GCA_026393695.1 Actinomycetota bacterium | reverse complement strand
CATCGATGGTGCTGGCAATGTGTGTGTAGCCACCCTTGCCAACGGCGGCGTCACGGTTATCCCAGCCGACGGCAGCGCCATTGACCACGTGGCCACCGGCGACATGCTCACCACCAACATCTGCTTCGGCGACGACGACGGCAGCGGCGAATACCGCACTGCCTACATCACGTTGTCCGGCACCGGAAAACTGGTGAAGGTCACTTGGCCACACCGCGGCCTTCGCCTCAACTTCCTCTAAAGCCGACGCGCCCTCGCTGAATCAACCGTCCGACACTGCTCACTCGGTAGGCTCAGTGCCCGTGGCGAAGCGTTTCTACATCGAGACACTTGGCTGTCCCAAAAACCAGGTTGATTCCGACAAGTTGATCGGCACGTTGCTGGCCGACGGCATGGTTGCCACCGACGATCCTGGCAAGGCCGATCTCGTTGTGGTCAACACGTGTGCGTTCATCGACGAAGCGCGCAAGGAATCCATCGACACGATTCTGGCGCTCGAGGATCAGCGTCGTTCGGGTGCGCGTTTAGTCGTCACGGGTTGCATGGCCGAGCGTTACGGCGCCGAGTTGGCCGAGGCGCTGCCCGAGGTCGATCAGGTCGCTGGCTTTGGTGTGTCGGTCAACGTGCTCGCATCACCCAAGCGTAAACTCATTCCTGTGGGCTCGGCCCCAGTGCCAACGCTCGATCTACTCAACCTGCCACGCCCCAAGTCAACGTCGCCGTGGGCCTACGTGAAGATCGCCGAGGGTTGCGACCGCTCGTGTGGCTTCTGCGCAATTCCGTCGTTCCGTGGGCCACAGCGCAGTCGCGACGTCAGCTCAATTTTGGGCGAGGTCGAGCAGCTCGAAGCGCGCGAGATCGTGCTCATTGCCCAAGACCTCGCCAGCTACGGCAAAGACCGTCCCGACGAGCTTGGCGCAGGCTCCATTGTTCCGCTGGTGAAGGCCGTTACTGCAGTCACCGATTGGGTGCGCTTGCTGTATCTGTACCCGAGCGATCTCAGTGACGACCTCATCGATGCCATCTGCGAAACAGGCGTGCCGTATTTCGATCTGTCGTTGCAGCACGTGAGCAAGCCGTTGCTGCGTCGCATGCGTCGCTGGGGCGATGGTGAGCGTTTCTTGCGCCGCATCAACGACATCCGCGACCGTGAGCCAATGGCCGCGTTTCGCAGCAACTTCATCGTTGGTTACCCCGGCGAAACCGAAGCCGATCACGATCAGCTGCTCGCGTTTGTCGAAGCTGCACAACTCGATTGGTGTGGGTTTTTTGCATACAGCCCCGAGGAAGGCACCTACGCAATGGAGCTCGATGGTGCGGTCGAGCGGGGCTTGATGAATGAGCGCCTCGCCGAGCTTCGCGAGATGCAAGACGAGATCACCGCCGCCCGTCGCGACTCGCTCATTGGCGAGACATTGCGCGTGCTTGTCGATGAACCCGGCGTGGGCCGCAGTCATCATGAGGCACCCGAGATCGACGGTGTCATTCATGTCGCCGACCATCTCGCTGTCGGTCAGTTCTTCGATGTTGAAATAGTGAATGCTCTCGGTCCCGATCTGGTGGCCGAAGGCGCGGCGGGGGAGGACTAATGCCAGCGGATCCATCAGCGATTGCTACGTGGGCCAACCTCGTCACGGTGGGGCGCATGTTCGTGTCGCCGCTGATGTTCATCGTGATCCCCGATCACGGAGCCGGCAGTTGGCTGGCGTTTGCTACGTGGTTCGTGTTGTGCGCCAGCGATGGCATCGACGGCTTCTTGGCTCGTCGTCATGGCAGCACCAACTTCGGTGCGTTCCTCGATCCGCTTGCCGACAAGTTCTTGGTCTTGGTCGCGATGGTCACCCTCATTGACCGCCATGTGTTTTGGTGGCTGCCCGTTGTCATCATCTTCGCTCGCGAGCTCACGATGAGCTTGTACCGCGTGTTCGTCGGTACCCGCGGTGTCAGCGTGCCTGCGAGCCGCCTCGCGAAGTGGAAGACCACAGCGCAGCAGTTCGCCGTGGGCTTTGCCATTGCGCCGCTCACTGCGGCCGACGCCACGTGGTTGTGGAAGTTTGTGCTGTGGTTGTCGGTTGCGCTCACGATGATCAGCTTCTTCCAGTACATGTGGAAGGCGCACGTTTCGAACGCCTCGTCGCGTACCGCGAATGCGAGTTGATGTAGTAGCGATCGGTACCGAGCTACTGCTTGGTCAGATCGTGGACACCAACTCATCGTGGATCGGCGAGCAACTTGCTGCGCACGGCTTCGACTCGTTGCTGCAAATGAAGGTGGGCGACAACCTTGCGCGCGTTGAAGCGGTCTTGCACCGTGCGCTTGCCGATGCCGACGCCGTCATCATCTGCGGTGGTCTCGGGCCAACGCACGACGACCTCACCCGTGACGCCATTGCGTCGGTAATGGGCGTGCAGTTGCAGATGCAACAAGACATCGCCGATCGCATTCGTGAGATGTTCGCAACGCGTGGTCGCACGATGTCCGACAACAACCTTCGCCAAGCCATGGTGCCCGAAGGCGCTGCGGTGATTGTGCAAACGCGTGGCACGGCGCCCGGGCTGATCTGCCCACTCGTGGTCAACGGCGTCGCCAAAGTGCTCTATGCGGTGCCTGGAGTGCCGCATGAGATGAAAGACATGCTCGAGCGGGCGATTCTGCCCGATCTTCATCAGCGCAGCGGTGTGGCCGCTGTGATCGCCAGTCGCACCCTGCGCACATGGGGCGAGAGCGAGAGTGGTCTCAACGAACGACTCGACCCGATCATCGCCGAACTCGATGCGGTGGGTAACCCCACGCTTGCGTTTTTGGCCAGCGGCTGGGAAGGCATCAAGGTTCGTCTCACCGCGAAGGCGGCCACGGCTGAGGCGGCTCACGAGTTGCTCGATGTGTGGGACGCGCGAGTGCGTGCCGTAGTGGGTTCGCAAGTGTTCGGTCGCGACGACGACACGATGGAGTCGGTGGTGCTGCAGATGTTGCGCCAGCGCGGGCTCACGCTTGGTCTGGCCGAGTCGGTCACCGGCGGTCTCGTGGGCGCACGCATCACTGGCATAGCTGGTGCAAGCGATGTGTTCCGTGGCGGCATCGTGTCGTATGCCAGCGAAGTGAAGTT